>JANPMA010000061.1:0-8942 GCA_031422595.1 Novosphingobium sp.
CGGATCCGTTGCTGGGCGACGGGGCCGGGATCCTGATCCAGATCCCCGATGCGCTGTACCGCGAATGGGCGAGCGCCGAAGGCCTGACCCTGCCGGGCGAAGGCGACTATGCGGTGGCAATGTGCTTCCTGCCGCAGGACCCGGCCGCGCGCGACTTCGTGATCGGCACGTTCGAGAAGTTCATCGCCAAGGAAGGCCAGCGGCTGATCGGCTGGCGCGATGTGCCGGTCAATCCGGATGGCCTGGGCAAGGCTGTGCTCGAACAGATGCCGGTGATCCGCCAGTGCTTCGTTGGCCGGGGTGAAAGCTGCGCCGATCAGGACGCGTTCGAGCGCAAGATCCTGACGATCCGCAAGCAGACCCAGAACCCGCTCGCGGCGCTGGCCGAAAAGCACGCCATGCCGGGCCTGACCGAGCTTTACATGCCCAGCTTCTCAAGCCGCACGGTGGTCTACAAGGGGCTGCTGCTGGCAACCCAGGTCGGGCACTTCTACCGCGACCTGACCGATCCGCGCTGTGTTTCGGCGCTGGGGCTGGTTCACCAGCGGTTTTCGACCAACACTTTCCCGAGCTGGAAGCTCGCCCACCCCTACCGGCTGATCGCCCACAACGGCGAGATCAATACGGTGCGCGGCAACGTCAACTGGATGAATGCGCGGCGCCGGACGATGGAGAGCGAACTGCTCGGCCCCGATCTCGACAAGATGTGGCCGATCATCCCGCATGGCCAGTCCGACACCGCCTGCCTCGACAATGCGCTCGAGCTGCTGCTGGCCGGCGGTTACAGCCTGGCGCATGCGGTGATGATGCTGATCCCCGAGGCCTGGGCCGGCAATCCGCTGATGGATGCGGGGCGCCGTGCGTTCTACGAATACCACGCCGCGCTGATGGAGCCGTGGGACGGCCCGGCCGCGGTGGCCTTTACCGATGGCCGCCAGATCGGCGCGACACTCGATCGCAATGGGCTGCGCCCCGCGCGCTTCCTGGTTACCGACGACGACTTGGTGGTGATGGCCAGCGAAAGCGGCGTGCTGCCGATCAAGGAAGACAACATCGTGCGCAAGTGGCGGCTGCAGCCCGGGCGTATGCTGCTGATCGATTTTGCCGAAGGGCGGATCATCGAGGACGAGGAACTGAAGGCCCAGCTTGCCGGGGCCGAGCCCTACGAGGACTGGCTCGAAGCCGCGCAGTACAAACTCAAGGACCTCGACCTGATCGAACCCGAACTGGCCCAGCTGCCGGTTGAAACCACCACGCTGCTCGATCGGCAGCAGGCCTTCGGCTATACCCAGGAAGACCTCTCGCGCTTTCTCGAACCGATGGCTACCCAGGGCGACGATCCGCTCGGTTCGATGGGTACCGACACCCCGATCGCGGTGCTTTCGAACCGCAGCCGCCTGCTCTTCGATTATTTCAAGCAGAACTTCGCCCAGGTCACCAACCCGCCGATCGACCCGATCCGCGAGGAACTGGTGATGAGCCTGGTCTCGATGATCGGCCCGCGCCCCAACCTGCTGGGGCGCGAAGCGGGCACGCACAAGCGGCTCGAGGTCGACCAGCCAGTCCTGACCAACGACGAGGTGGCCAAGATCCGTTCGGTCGAAGCGGCTCTGGACGGCGCTTTCCGGACCGAGACGATCGACATCACCTGGCCGGCCAGCAGCGGTGCCGATGGTCTCGAAATGGCGCTCAAGGAAATGTGCTGGGCCGCGACCGAGGCGGTGCTGCAGGACAAGAACATCCTGATCCTGTCCGACCGCGCGCAAAGCCCCGAGCGGATCGCGATGCCGGCGCTGCTGGCCACCGCCGCGGTGCATCACCACCTGGTCCGCCAGGGCCTGCGCATGCAGGCCGGGCTGGTGGTCGAAACCGGCGAGGCGCGCGAAGTGCACCACTTCTGCGTGCTGGCGGGCTACGGTGCCGAAGCGATCAATCCTTACGTGGCGTTCGAAACGCTGGAGGACATCCGCATCCGCAAGGACCTGCCGCTGAGTGCCAGGCAGGTGCAGAAGAACTACATCAAGGCGGTCGACAAGGGGATCCTCAAGGTCATGTCCAAGATGGGCATCTCGACCTACCAGTCCTATTGCGGCGCACAGATCTTCGACGCGGTCGGCCTCGCCAGCGCCTTCATCGACAAGTACTTCACCGGCACCGCCACCACCATCGAAGGCGTCGGTCTGGCCCAGATCGCAGAGGAAGCCGTGCGCCGCCATGCCTCGGCCTATGGCGACAACCCGATCTACAAGACAATGCTCGACGTGGGCGGGATCTATGCCGCTCGCCTGCGCGGCGAGGAACACGCCTGGACCGCCGAGAACGTCGCCAGCCTGCAACACGCGGTGCGCGGCAACGTGCCTGAGAAATACCAGGCCTTCGCGCAATCGATCAACGACCAGTCAAGCCGGATGCTGACCATCCGCGGGCTGATTGAACTGAAAAAGGCCGACCGCCTGCTCGATATTGCCGAGGTTGAACCGGCGAGCGAGATCGTCAAGCGGTTCGCGACCGGCGCGATGAGCTATGGCTCGATCTCATGGGAAGCGCACACCACGCTGGCCGAGGCGATGAATGCGATCGGCGCCAAATCGAACACCGGCGAAGGCGGCGAGGATCCGACGCGGTTCAAGCCGATGCCCGATGGCCGCAACCTGCGCAGCGCGATCAAACAGGTCGCCTCCGGCAGGTTCGGCGTGACCACCGAATATCTGGTCAATGCCGACGATATCCAGATCAAGATGGCCCAGGGCGCCAAGCCCGGCGAGGGCGGCCAGCTGCCCGGCTACAAGGTCGACAAGACCATCGGCCAGGTCCGCCATTCGACCCCCGGCGTGGGCCTGATCTCGCCCCCGCCGCACCACGACATCTATTCGATCGAAGACCTGGCGCAGCTGATCCACGATCTCAAGAACGTCAACGGGGCGGCGCGGATCTCGGTCAAGCTGGTCAGCGAAGTCGGCGTCGGCACGGTTGCCGCGGGTGTTTCCAAGGCGCGGGCGGACCATGTCACGATCTCGGGCTATGAAGGCGGGACCGGCGCTTCGCCGCTGACCAGCCTGACCCACGCCGGCAGCCCCTGGGAAATCGGCCTGGCCGAAACCCAGCAGACGCTGCTGCTCAACAACCTGCGCAGCCGGATCTGTGTCCAGGCCGATGGGGGCTTGCGCACCGGGCGCGATGTCGCGGTGGCCGCGCTGCTCGGCGCCGACGAGTACGGCTTTGCCACTGCTCCGCTGATCGCGGCGGGCTGCATCATGATGCGCAAATGCCACCTCAACACCTGCCCGGTCGGCGTCGCCACGCAGGACCCGGTCCTGCGCGCGCGCTTTACCGGCCAGGCCGAACACGTGATCAACTATTTCTTCTTCGTCGCCGAGGAACTGCGGGCGATCATGGCCGAGATGGGCTTTCGCACGGTTGCCGAAATGGTCGGCCGGGTCGACCGGCTCGACAGCCGCCAAGCGGTCGATCACTGGAAGGCCAAGGGCATCGATCTCGCCCGGATCCTCTACCAGGCCCCGCTGGGCGACAGCCCCTCGCTGGGCTGGTCGGGCACGCAGGATCACGCCCTGGACAAGGCGATGGACAACGCGCTGATCGCGGCGGCCGCCGATGCGCTGGAGAAACAATCGCCGGTGCTGATCGAACGCAAGGTGATCAACGTCAACCGTACGGTCGGCGCGATGCTTTCGGGCGAAGTGGCCAAGCGGTATGGCCACGCCGGGCTTCCCGACAATACCATCAAGGTCAAGGTGACCGGGGTGGCCGGGCAGAGCTTCGGCGCGTGGCTGGCCCACGGGATTACGCTCGACCTGACCGGCGATGCCAACGACTATGTCGGCAAGGGCCTGTCGGGCGGGCGGGTGATCGTGCGCCAGCCGGGCCATGTCGAGCGCGATGCAGCTGAGAACATCATTGTCGGCAACACCGTGCTCTATGGCGCAATTGCCGGTGAAGCCTTCTTCAACGGCGTGGCCGGTGAGCGTTTTGCGGTGCGCAATTCGGGCGCGGTGGCAGTGGTCGAGGGCTGCGGCGATCATGGCTGCGAATATATGACCGGCGGGGTGGTCGTGGTGCTGGGCAAGACCGGCCGCAATTTCGCCGCGGGGATGTCGGGCGGGGTCGCCTATGTCTATGATCCCGAAACGAACTTCGCCGAGCTGTGCAACCAGGCCCAGGTCGACCTGCTGCCGATCTCGCCCGAGCGCGACGAAGAGGACGGCGCGGGCCGCCCGCAGCAGCGCACCATCAGCGCCAGCAACCCCGGCATGGGCGACATGCTGCGCCACGATGCCGAGCGACTGAAGATCTTGCTCGAACGCCACCATCTTCACACCGGATCGAAGCGCGCCCGGGCGCTGCTCGACGACTGGGCGGGGGCGCTGGGCCAATTCGTCAAGGTGATGCCGCGCGACTATGCCAAGGCACTGCAACAACTCGAGGCCGAGCGGCTTGAAGCTGCTACGGTAGCGGCGGAATAGGGTTCGATACGATGGGCAAGGACACCGGCTTTCTCGAGCTTGACCGCCAGGATCGCAGCTATGCCGATCCCCAGGAGCGGGTGAAGCATTACCACGAATTCGTCGTGCCCCCGGCCGAGGAGGCGCTGCAGGCGCAGGCCAGCCGCTGCATGAATTGCGGGATCCCTTATTGTCACACCGGCTGTCCGGTGAACAACATCATCCCCGACTGGAACCACCTGGTCTACGAAGGCGACTGGCGCAATGCGCTGGAGGTGCTGCATTCGACCAACAATTTCCCCGAATTCACCGGGCGGATCTGCCCCGCCCCGTGCGAGGAGAGCTGCACGCTCAACATCACCGACCAGCCGGTGACGATCAAAAGCATCGAGTGCGCGATCGTCGATCGTGGCTGGGACGAAGGCTGGATCGTGCCGCAGATCCCCGAGAGGCGCACCGGCAAGTCGGTCGCGGTGATCGGTTCGGGCCCGGCCGGGATGGCGGCGGCCCAGCAGCTCGCCCGCGCGGGCCACTCGGTGGTGCTGTTCGAAAAGAACGACCGGGTCGGCGGACTGCTGCGCTATGGCATTCCCGATTTCAAGCTGGAAAAGCACCTGATCCAGCGCCGGATGGTGCAGATGATGGCCGAAGGCGTGGAGTTCCGCACCTCGACCGAAGTCGGCGTCACGGTCTCGGTCGCAAGCCTGAAGGAAAACTTCAACGCAATCGTGTTGTCGGGCGGGGCCGAAGATCCCCGGCCGCTGCTGATCCCCGGGTTCGAGCTGCCCGGCGTGCGCTTTGCGATGGAATTCCTGACCCAGCAGAACAAGCGCAATGCCGGCGACGAGGAAGTCCGCGCCGCGCCGCGCGGCTCGCTGGTCGCCACCGGCAAGCATGTGGTGGTGATCGGCGGCGGCGATACCGGCTCTGACTGCGTCGGCACTTCGATCCGCCAGGGCGCGGCTTCGGTCACCCAGATCGAAATCATGCCGAGGCCGCCCGAGCATGAAGACAAGCCGCTGACCTGGCCCGACTGGCCGATGAAGCTGCGCACCTCGACCAGCCACCAGGAAGGCTGCGAACGCGACTGGGCGATCCTGACCAAGCGCGTGCTGGGCAAGGGCAGCCAGGTGACCGGGCTCGAATGCGTCCGGGTCGAATGGGTGGACGGCCAGATCCAGGAGGTCGCTGGCAGCCTCTTTACGCTCCAAGCCGACCTGATATTGCTCGCCATGGGCTTCGGGGGTCCGCGCAAGCCTGGGCTGCTCGACCAGGCCGGGGTTGAACTCGACGCGCGCGGCAATGTCTTTGCCGACACCTTCAGCTACCGTACCAGCGATCCCAAGATCTTCGCTTGCGGCGACATGCGCCGCGGGCAATCATTGGTGGTCTGGGCGATCCGCGAAGGCCGCCAGACCGCCCGCGCGGTCGACCAGATGCTGATGGGGGTCAGCGAGCTGCCTAGATAAGCTGAATCCGGCGGAACTGTCTGCCTTTGGCTGAGTTAAGGCCGTGGCTGTCAGGACAGTCAAACCAAAGGAACGCACGCGTGAAGAAGCCGACCAAAACCAAAGGCAGCAAAGCCGCAACCGAAGCCAAGCGAAAGGCGGTGGCCAAGGCCAAGGCAGTCGCTCCCGAGGTTCCGGCCAGGATCGGTTCGACCCCCGCCACAAAGTTTCGCGGCAATCCGGCGATCTTCGGGCGTCTGGTGGAAGATCATGACAAGCACCGCGCACTTCTGGCGATGATCGAGGCAACCGAACCGGGCGATCCCGCGCGGCAAACCCTGTTCGAAGCGTTCGTGAAAGACGTTCACGGCCATGCCGCCGCCGAAGAGCAGGCGCTGTGGTCAACCGTGATGCGGATTCCCGAAACGACAGAATTTGCGCGCCACGCAGTTGGCGATCACCACAAGCTTGACAAGCTGATGGCCGATGCCGCCGCACGCGATCTTGCCGGTGCTGGCTGGCTGAAGCACTTTGGCACCTTGCGCGACGAATACCTCGAACACATTCTTGAAGAAGAAACCGAACAGTTTGTCGAAGCGGAAAAGGTCCTGACCGATAAGGACCAGCGTTACCTTCACAAGGTTTTTGATCGCCGCAAAAAGGCCGAAAAGGCCGCCGCGAAAATCGCCAAGAAGATCAGGCTCAAGCCAGTCTGATCATTGTCCAGCCGGCTTGGCCATCAAGCCGCGTCGACCAGCACCACTTCGCTGTCTTCCAGCGCGGTGACTTCGATCACCGCCTCGCCGGTTACCGCCACCCCGTCGCGCGCCTGCGCTTCCACTGCGCCGATCCGAACTCGTCCGCTCGTCGGGACCAGGTAGAGGTGGCGTGCGGGCGCGGCGACATGCGCCGCGGGCAGTCACTGGCGGTCTGGGCGATCCGCGAAGGCCGCCAGGCGGCCCGCGCGGTGGACGAGCTGCTGATGGGGGTGAGTGAGCTGCCGCGGTAGCTTCAGACTCGAAAGCCCTTCCCCGCCGGGGAGGGGAGTTCGAACCTTGCCGATCTTCAAACCCTGGCCGGCATAAACCGCGGGTTGCGCAGCAGCGCGGCGCTGAT
The DNA here is from genome assembly GCA_031422595.1 of Novosphingobium sp. GTDB lineage: Bacteria > Pseudomonadota > Alphaproteobacteria > Sphingomonadales > Sphingomonadaceae > Novosphingobium. The sequence continues at coordinate 7,025 of JANPMA010000061.1, forward strand.
CAGCGGCACCACCAGCGCGACCGGCGCGATTTCCATCAAGGTCACCAGCACTCGCGAAACCGGATTTGCATAGATCTCGGCAAAACCCGCCATGTCGGCCTTGAACTTCGCGATCTCGGCCGCACCGACCTGGGCCGCTTGCATTTTGGCCAGTTCGGATGCGGTGAAGGTCTCCATGAAAGTGTAATCGGTCGACCACAAGTAAGCTTCCCAGCCCAGCACATAGAACAGGCAAGCCACCCCGGCGATGCCGAGCCCGACCAGGAAGGCCTTGCCAAAGCGGATCACGCCGCCATGCTGCTCGTCGCGGAAGCGCTTTGTGCCGACGAAAACCATGCTCATCGCGATCAGCATCGACAGGTAGCCGAGCACCATGCCCAGACTGCCGTGATCGCTGACCAGGCCCATCGACAAAGCCAGCAGGATCAGTTCGATCGTTCCGGCGATGCCGCCGTAAACCAGAATCAGGCGTTGCATGCGATATCTCCCCAATGATTGATTGTGGCTGGCTAGCCCGTTGGCGGCAGCCGATCCATCGCCCAGATGGGTGATTTGGGCCGGATCATCCTGATTTATGGCAGCAAGTCCAGCTCGCGCGCCTTGCGCACCAGTTGCGTGCGGTTGCTCGCCTCCAGCTTTTCGAACAGCCGCGAAGCGTGGGTTTTGACGGTGTTGGGAGAGATCGCCAGCCGCCGCGCGATCAGCTTGTTCGAGGCACCTTCGGCCAGAAGGTCGAGCACTTCGCACTCGCGCGGGCTGATCCCCAGCGCGGCCAGCGCCTTGTCGTTGCGGACAAAGCCGGGCCCGCGCGGGTGGGGCACCAGGCGGGTCCCCAGCCACACCCCCAGCGCGGCGAACAGCAAAGCCACGCACAGCCCATAGAGCGAGGTCGACCAGGCCTGGGTCTGATGCCGCCAGTCCATCCATTCGACCAGTAGGGCCAGGGCCGCCAGCGCGGTGCCATAGGTCAAGATCAGGCGGGCCATGCCCAGGAATGTGCCACGCTGCGCCGCGCGGTCAATCGGTATCGACCAGCACCACTTCGCTGTCTTCCAGCGCGGTCACCGCGATCCCGGCCTCGCCGGTGATCGCCACTCCGTCGCGCGCTGCGGCCTCAACCGCGCCGATCCGCACCCGTCCGGTCGCCGGGACCAGGTAGAGATGCCGCTCTGCCGAGCTTTCGTAGCGCACCGTCTCGCCAGCCCTGATAAAGGCCCCGGCGACCCGCGCGGGGGCATGGATCGGCAAGGCATCGCCGTCTTCCGCCAGCCCCGAAGCGAGCGTCACGAACTGGCCGTGGCGGTCGTCCTTCGGGAACGGGCGCGCACCCCAGCTAGGCGCGTGGCCGCGTTCATCGGGCAGGATCCAGATCTGGAACAGGCGGCATTCCTCGCCCTCGAGGTTGAACTCGCTGTGCTGGATCCCGGTCCCGGCGCTCATCACCTGAACGTCGCCGGCTTCGGTCCGGCCCTTGTTGCCCAGGTTGTCGCCGTGGCTGATCGCGCCCTGGCGGACATAAGTGACGATCTCCATGTCCTGGTGGCCGTGCGGCGGAAAGCCCGACTTGGGGGCAATCGCATCGTCGTTCCAGACCCTCAGCCGTCCCCACAGCGTTCGCGCCGGGTCCTGGTACTCGGCGAAGGAAAAGTGGTGATGCGCATCGAGCCAGCCGTGGTTGGCGGCGCCGAGCGTGGCGAATGGACGCAGTTCGATCATCGCTTGTCTCCTGTCCCCGCCAAGATAGGGATTGTCTGCACGCGCGCCAGATGAGAGTGGACCGCGCACCCGCAACGAAAGTTTGTGCCTTGCCAAGAATAGCCTTCCTCGCCTGCCCCGATACCCTGCCCGGTTCGCCTAGCCGCCGCCCCGACGCCTTCGAGCATGACCTGCTGTTCGAGGCGATCGCGACCGGGCTTGG
>JANPMA010000062.1:0-7446 GCA_031422595.1 Novosphingobium sp.
CGTAATCGTGTTGAGCTCGGTCGCTGCCCTTTCGCGCGTCGGTGCGGGGATCACGATGCCGCCGCGCAGGACATCAAGCTTGCGTTTTGTGTCGGCAGACAGCGTCGGGATCGCCTGATATTTCGCGGCCTCGGTTGCGAGCCGAACCTGGAGTTCGGTGCCATCGGCGCCAACTTTGGCGGCGACCGCGTCGGTATCGGGGATGATGTAGGTATTGTTGATCCACTGCACCTGCGCGTTGAAAATGCCGAATTGAGCGAGCTCTTTTTCAGCCTTAGCGACAAACGCGTCGGCGTCAGCGGCAGTTTGCGCAAAAGCGGGGGCAGCAAGCGCCAGCGCCAATGCCGTAGCAGTGAGTTTGAATGTCATGGGGGTGCAACCTCTCAGCGAATTTGTGATTGCGATACGATTGGCCGCGAGAGTGGTGGCGGTCAAGGTGGATGTCGCTCCATCCTCTCCATCGTTCTTGCGATGGGGAGGGGACCGTTCGACGCGCAGACCTCGAATGGTTGAGGGGCCTCTTGTTACAGCGCTGGCCCCTCCACCCCGCCGCTGCGCGTCGCGGTCCCCCTCCCCGTCTCGGGGAGGAATAACCAATCCGGTTCACCCCCTTGACATCGTCACGCTAATATGGAACAATACAGGAACATCGCAGAACCCTATCAGCGAGTCTCCTACCATGACCCAGAAACCCCGCGCCGATCGGTGCGGCCCGGCCGGCACCACTGTGCGCCGGGCCAAAGGACGTCAGACCAAACTGATCCGCACTGCGGGCAAACGCTGGTCCGCCGCTGCCGAAACACGCTTTCTCGAACATCTCGCCGCCAGTGCCAATATCAAGGCTTCGGCCGAAGCAGCCGGCTTTTCAACCGTCGCAATCTACAACCGGCGGCTGAAGGACCCCCACTTCGCCGCGCGCTGGGCCGAGGCGCTGGAGGTGGGCTATGGTTGAGGGGCCGTCGGGTTTGCTGGCCTGCGCGCGGCCTGGCGAAATCGCGGAGTGGCTGCCTTCGCTGCACCTGCTGCGGTTCGCCAATGGCGCCTCGGCGCAGCTCTATTCGGGCGCATCGCCCAACGCCTTGCGCGGGCCGCAGCATCATTTTGCCTGGTGTGACGAGCTGGCCAAGTGGCGGCATCCGCTGGCCACCTGGGACATGCTCCAGCTGGGGCTGCGCTGCGGGGACGCTGTATCGGGTACGGGCCAGCGCGCGCTGGTGACGACCACGCCGCGCGGGGGCTGCGCGGCGCTCAGCGCGATCCTTGCCGCGCCCGATACGGTGCTGACCGGCGGGGCCTCTTCGGCCAATCCGCACCTGCCGCCCGCCTTCCTCAGCGCGATGGAACGGCGCTATGGGGGCACGCGGATGGGGCGCGAGGAGCTGGCGGGGGAGTTCATTGCCGAGATTGCCGGGTCGCTGTGGCCGGCCGCGCTGCTCGACGCGAGCCGGGGCGCGGCACCCGCTCCGGACACGCTGCGGCGGGTGGTGGTCGGGGTCGATCCGCCCGGCAGCGCGGCGGGGACTTGCGGGATCGTGGTCTGCGGGATCGATGCCGAGGCGCGCGCGCATGTGCTGGCGGACTGTTCGGCCGCGGGTCTTTCGCCCGAGGGCTGGGCCAGCGCGGTCGCGCGGGCGGCGCAGGCGTGGCAGGCTGACCGGGTGGTGGCCGAAAAGAACATGGGCGGCGACATGGTCCGCTCGGTCTTGCGCGGTTGCGGCGTGCCGCTGGCGATCCGGCTGGTTACCGCGACCCGCAGCAAGGTCCGCCGGGCCGAGCCGGTGGCGGGGCTGTTCGAAAGCGGACGGGCGCGGCTGGCCGGGCGCTTTCCTGAACTCGAAGCTGAACTGGCCGGGCTGGTGGCGGGCGGAGGCTATGCGGGGCCGAATGCTTCTCCCGACCGCGCCGATGCGATGGTCTGGGCGCTGAGCGAGCTGTGCCTGGCCTGCAAGGCCCCGCCGCGGGTCCGCAAACCGTGAAGCCAGGAAGGAAGGGGTTCACGCAGAGACGCAGAGAAGCAAGCGAGACGCGGAGGGTCTGTGTTTGCGGCGCAGCCGCCCGAGTTGCCGAGGCTGCGTCCATCGCGGTGGATTCATTTTCATGCGGCTGCGCCGCTGGCGCTCCCTCTTCGCGCCTCCCTGCTTCCTCCGCGTCTCTGCGTGAACCCCTTCTGTCCTTGACTTTCGGCGCGGAATCGCGTTGAGGGCGGGCTCTGGCGGCACCACCGCCTGGTCTGGGCTACCTGATACGGGCCCCTAACGAACGAAGGAAAGACAATGCGCCATAAAATTGGCGGGCGTAAGCTCAACCGCACTTCCAGCCACCGCAAGGCCCTGTTTCGCAATATGGCGGCCGCGCTGATCAAGCATGAGCAGATCAAGACCACGCTGCCCAAGGCGCGCGAGCTGCGGCCCTATGTCGAAAAGCTGATCACGCTGGCCAAGCATGGCGGCCTTTCGAACCGTCGTCTGGCTCATGCCCGCCTGCTCGACGATGCGCAGCTGGTGAAGCTGTTTGAAGTGCTGGCCGCGCGCTATGCCGACCGCGCTGGTGGCTACACCCGCGTGATCAAGGCCGGGATCCGCGCTGGTGATGCTTCGCCGATGGCAATTATCGAACTGGTTGACCGCGATGTCGACGCCAAGGGCCAGGATTCGGGCCCGGTCTATTCGGACGATGACGGCGAATAAACGCTGACCTGGGTCGAACGACGAATTGCAAAGGCGGCGACAAGGTCTACCTTGTCGCCGCCTTTTGCATGTGGGGAGAATGTGAAGTGTCCGCTCGCGCTCGCGCCGTTCTTGGTGCCGTCCTTGGCCTTTGCGCCGTATCCGTCCTGGCTGATGACATGAAGCTGACCTATCCGGTGACCAGCAAGACCGACGTGGTCGAAGAGCAGTTCGGCGAGAAGGTCGCCGATCCCTATCGCTGGCTCGAGAATGATGTGCGCACCGACAAGGCGGTGGCGGAATGGGTCGGCCAGCAAAACGCGCTGACCCAGGGCTATCTGGCCAGGCTGCCGCAGCGTAACTGGTTCGCGGGGCGGATCCGCGCGCTGATGGATTACGAACGCTTCGGGCTGCCGCAGAAGGCCGGGCAGTTCTATTTCTATAGCCGCAATTCGGGGCTGCAGAACCAGTCGCAGCTGTTCGTGCGCAAGGGGCTGCAGGGTGCGCCGCGGCTGCTGATCGATCCCAATTCATGGGCCAAGGACGGCGCCACTGCGCTCGATGGCTGGGAACCGTCGCGCAGCGGCAAGCTCTTGGCCTATTCGGTGCAGGACGGCGGCAGCGACTGGCGGATCATCAAGGTGCTCGACAGCAAGACCGGCAAGGTCATGGCCGACGAGATCAAGTGGGCCAAGTTTACCGGCATCGCCTGGGTCGGCGACAAGGGCTTCCTCTATTCGCGCTTTCCCGCTCCGGTCGAGGGGCAGGCCTTCCAGCAGCTCAACACAAACCAGGCGGTCTATTTCCACCGGATCGGTACGCCGCAATCGGCCGACCAGCTGGTCTATGCCACGCCCGATCAGCCCGACTATGGCCACGGCGCCGAAGTGACCCACGATGGGCGCTGGATGGTGATCACGACGGCGCAGGGGACCGACAACAAGTATGAGGTGCACGTCCTCAAGCTCGGCAAGAACGGCAAATGGGGCAAGCCGCAAGTGCTGGTAGCCGGGCTCGAGAACGACTGGCGGCTGATCGAAGGGATCGGCGATACGTTGTATTTCGTCACCAACAAGGGCGCGCCGAAGCTCAAGGTGGTGCGGGCCAGCCTGCAAGCAAGGACGGCCAGCTTCACCGACATCGTCCCCGAACGCGCCGAAACGCTCGAACGCGCGCGGATTGTCGGCAACCGGCTGATCCTCTCCTACCTCAAGGACGCTGCCTCAACCGCGCAAGTGCTCTCGCTCGACGGCAAGCCGGTGCGCGACATTTCGCTGAACGCGATCGGCACCGCCTCGGGCTTTTCGGGCAAGCCCGGCGATCCCGAGACATTCTATGCCTTCACCAGCTTCAACCAGCCGGCCGCGATCTATCGGTTTGACAGCGAGACCGGGCAGAGCACGCCGTTCGCCACGCCCAGGCTGACCTTCAATCCCGCCGAGTACCTGGTCGAGCAGCGCTTCTACACCTCGAAAGATGGCACCCGCGTGCCGCTGTTCCTGGTCCGCAAGAAGAGCATTGCCGCAGCGGGTAAGGCCGTGCCGACGCTGCTCTACGGCTATGGCGGGTTCGATGTCTCGCTGACCCCGACGTTTTCGGCGACGCGGATGGCCTGGCTTGAGGCGGGCGGGGCCTTTGCGCTCGCCAACCTGCGCGGCGGGGGCGAATACGGCAAGGCCTGGCACGATGCCGGGCGGCTCAACAACAAACAGAACGTGTTCGACGATTTCATCGCGGCGGGCGAGTACCTGATCGCGCAGGGCGTCACCCCCAAGGGCGGCCTCGCGATCCAGGGCGGCTCGAACGGCGGCCTGCTGGTCGGTGCGGTGGTCAACCAGCGGCCCGACCTGTTCGCCGCCGGCAATGCTGCGGTGGGGGTAATGGACATGCTGCGCTTTGACCGGTTCACCGCCGGACGCTATTGGGTCGATGACTACGGCTACCCCTCGAAAGAGGCCGACTGGAAGGTGCTGCGGGCCTATTCACCCTACCACAATATCAAGGCTGGCGTGGCCTATCCGGCCCTGCTGGTGACCACCGCCGATACCGATGACCGCGTGGTCCCAGGGCACAGCTTCAAATACACCGCCGCGCTCCAGGCGGCAGAACCCAATGGCAAACCGCACCTGATCCGGATCGAAACCCGCGCCGGGCATGGATCGGGCAAGCCGACCGACAAGGTGGTGGCCGAAGGCGCGGACGTGCTCAGCTTCCTGGCGCAATGGACCGGGCTCAGCCCGCAATAGTCATCTGACCAGCCGTTCAGAAAACACCACTGTTATCTGAACAACGCCTGTCAGCCCAGTTCAGGCTCGCGCCACGGACGAATCGGTAGACCATCCTCAAGCCCGGACAAACCCGTCCGGTACATTGAAGGATCAACTGCCATGAAGACCATCTCCAAAGCCTTGGTCGGAACCATCGCAGCGGGCGCGATGGCGATCGCTTCGGCAGCACCGGCCCAGGCCGAGCACCGCGATCGCAACGGGATCAGCGCCGGCGACGTGATTGCCGGTGCGCTGATCATCGGCGGGATCGCTGCGGTCGCCTCGGCTGCCAGCAGGAACAATCGCGACAATCGCGACTATCGCGGTTACCCGGAGGGCGACTATGGCTATGACCGCGCCGGTTACGGCGACAACTATGGCGGCAACTACGGCAACAATTACGGCGGCAATGGTTATGGCCGCGGCTATGACAATGATGCCCGCTCGCGCGGCAACCCGCGCCAGGCCGTCGAACAGTGCGTCTATGCAGCCGAACGCTATGCCTCAAGCCGCGGACTGCGCGCCGATGTGACCGACATCCGCGAAGTGCGCGACACCCGCTATGGCTTCCAGGTCAAGGGCCGGATCGCGGTCAATAGCCGGGGCCACGGCTGGAACCGCGGTGACAGCAACTACGGCCAGGGCTGGGGCGGCGACTACCGCGGCTGGAACCAGTCGATGCGCGGCTACGACAGCGGCTCGTTCAAGTGCAAGTTCGAGCGCGGCCGCGTCGTCGACCTTGATATCGACGGGGTCCACGGCTTCTAAGCCACTGATCGGATGACAGACGGGCGGTTCAGGCAATAGCAAGCCTGGACCGCTTAGTCATATGCGCAATGGGGCAATGCGCGGTGCTGGCAGGGGTCGGCGGGCTTGCCCGCTGGAGGTATGGGACATGACCCGTAAGACCACACGTTTCGCAGCCGTGCTGCTTTCGGCAGCAGCGCTTTCAATGACTGCCACCCCCGCCATGGCGCAGGGCTGGGGCGGCTGGGGCCGCCATCACCACCGCGACCGGGTTGACGCCGGCGACATTCTGACCGGCATCCTGATCATCGGCGGGATCGCGGCGATCGCCAGCGCGACCAGCAATTCCAACAGGCGTGACCGTGACCGCCGCCGCGACGAGGAACGTCGCTATCCCGATCAGCAGTATCCGCGCGAATCGAACGCCGGATATGGGCAGGACGATCGCCCCGAATGGCGCGAACGCACAAGCACCAGGGCAGCCTCGGGTTCGAACATCGACGAAGCAGTCAACAGCTGCATCGACGAAGTGGCGCGCGGCTCCGCCCGGGTTGACGGCGTCGACAACGTGAACCGCGAAGGCCAGGGCTGGCGCGTCCAGGGCCAGACCATCAAGGGCGGTACCTTCGTCTGCTCGGTCGATCAATCGGGCCGGGTCACCGAAGTCAGTGTTGACGGCAAGGCTTACTGATTTGGCAGTGGTGGCTTCTTCCCCCTTGATGGGGGAAGGATGCGAAGACTTGGCAGCTTGCTGCCTAGTCGAAGCTGGATGGGGGTGATATTGCCGCCGAGCACTGCGCCCGATTGAGAGCGCACCCCCACCCAACCTGCGCTAGCGAACAAGTTCGCAAGCTCCGGTATCCCTCCCCCATCAAGGGGGAGGTGAAGGCGCCTGCCTCAGTGCAGGCGGGTCTGCGGGAACATCCAGCGCTGCGATAGGCGGGGCTTGAACGGCGCCCACTCGCCCTCAGGCTGTTTCAGCCGGTCGGCCAGCGCCACCATTACGCTGGGGTTGACGCCTAGCCCGCAGTGGCTGGCATGAACCTCGATATTCTCGGTTTGCTCGCCCTTGTGCGGGTGCTGGACCGATCCGCGCCAGTGGACGATCCCGTCGGTGCGGGTCAGGATCGAGGTGGTCGGCACCGGCGGGGCTTCATCCAGCCCGGTGAAGCGGCCGTGCCTGATTGGCTCGGGCTCCTTGCCGTTAAGGTATTCGAACAGGCGGCTGGCATTGGTGTGGCGGCGGTCATCGTGGATCGGGCTGCCCAGCGAGATCACCTGGCGCACCGCGTGCGGATGCAGCTTGGCCAGCTCGCGCGCGAAAACCCCGCCCAGGCTCCAGCCGACGATCGAAACCTTGCGGCCGGTTCGCTCAAAGATTTCGAGCAGCAGGTGCTCCATCTCGTGCACGCGGGCCAGATCGACCCGCACGTTGCGGCCCAGTTTCCAGCCATAGGCGTCATAGCCCAGGTCTTTCAGCAGGCGGCGCATCGGCTTGGTCGAACCGTCCGAGGCCAGAAACCCCGGCAAGACCAGCACCGGGTGCCCGTCGCCCTTGGGCAGCAAGCCCAGCAAGGGCCGGGTGGCAAAGAAGGCCGCCAGCTCGAACACGGCGCGCCCTTCGGCAAGAGCCAACAGCTTGTGCGGCGGGCGGGCTTCGATTTCCAGCGCTTCGCGCGCGGCGGTGGTTGCGGTCATTTCTTTTTGCTCTTCCCTGCTTTGGCACCGCTCTTCCTGGCGGCTTTCTTGTCTGGTTTGTCTGCTGG
>JANPMA010000063.1:0-3157 GCA_031422595.1 Novosphingobium sp.
CGGCAATGAAGCGGCGCGGCAAGCCGCAATTGCCGGGAGTACACGAGATGACCGCCACTGCAGCCTGGGGCGCCACGGCTCCCGAATCCGGCCTGAACCCACTGAGCATCGACCGCAGAGATCTGCGCGATGAGGACGTGGCAATCGATATCGCCTATTGCGGGGTATGCCATTCGGACCTGCACGTTGCCCGCAACGATTGGGGCCGCAGCACCTATCCGTTCGTTCCCGGGCACGAGATTGTCGGCACGGTCCGGGCGGTCGGCAAAGGAGTGAGCAAGTTCAAGCCAGGAGACCGGGTGGCGATCGGCACCGTGGTCGACAGCTGCCGCAAATGCGATTCGTGCGCGGATGGTGAAGAGAACTATTGCCGCGAAGGCGTGACCGGCACTTACAACAGCAAGGACCGGATCGACGGCAGCCCGACCTATGGCGGCTATTCCGCTGCCATAGTCGTCGCCGAGCCCTATGTCCTGCGCCTGCCCGACAGCCTCGACATGGCCGCCGCTGCGCCCCTGCTCTGTGCCGGGATCACCACGTATTCACCGCTCAAGAACTGGAAAGTCGGCCCCGGCAGCAAAGTCGGAGTGATCGGCCTTGGCGGACTCGGCCACATGGGGGTCAAGCTTGCCAAGGCGCTCGGCGCGGAGGTGACCATGATCACCACGTCTCCTGGAAAAGGCGATGATGCCCGCAAGCTCGGGGCCGATCATGTGCTGATTTCGACGGACAAGGCGGCGATGAAAGCGGCTGGGCGAAGCTTCGATTTCCTGCTCGATACCATTCCGGTTCAGCACGACGTCACGCCCTACCTGTTCCTGCTCGACCGCAAGGGCACGCTGTGCATCGTCGGGATGATCGACATGATGCCCAGTTTCCATTCCGGGCTGCTGCTGGGCGGCCAGAAAGCGGTTTCGGGATCGGGCGTTGGCGGGATCGCCCAGACCCAGGAAATGCTTGATCTCTGCGCCGAAAAGGGAATTGTCTCGGAGATCGAGATGATCCGGATGGATGAGATCAACCATGCCTATGAACGGATGGAAAAGGCCGACGTGAAGTACCGCTTCGTGATCGATATGGAGACGCTATGACCCACACCGTCGACCTCTACTGGAGCTTCCGCAGCCCCTATTCGTACATCGTCGTGCCCAAATTGCTCGAGCTGGAACGCGACTGGGATGCGCGGGTGCAAGTCAAGCCGGTGCTGCCGATCGCGGTGCGCCAGCCCGAATTCTTCGCGAACGCCGACCCGCTGTGGTTCGGCTATCTGTTCCGCGACAGCGTGCGCTCCGCCGAATTTGCCGGGCTCCCGCTGCGCTGGCCGCGCCCCGATCCGGTGGTGATGGACTTTGCCACGCGGACCTATCCAAAGGAGCAGCCCTATATCCACCGTCTGACGCGGCTGGGCCAGCTTGCCGCAGAACGCGGGCACGGTCTGGCACTGCTGCGCGCGGTCAGTCACCTGATCTGGTCGGGCGAGTGTGAAGGCTGGAATGAGGGCGACCACCTCGCCAGGGCGTTGGCCGGGATCGGGCTCGACCTGGCGGAAATGGACGCGGTTCAGGAAGCCGAAGCCGAGCGGCTTGACGCAGCGATCCAGCAGAACGAGGCCGACCAACGCGCTGGCGGCCACTATGGCGTGCCGCTGATGGTCTATGAGGGCGAACCGTTCTTCGGGCAGGACCGCTATGACCAACTGCTGTGGCGGATGCGGCAAAAGGGGATGGCGGCGAAATAATTTAGGGACAGTCCCTAATTATCGGGTCCGCCGCTGGGGGGCCTTGGCAAAACTCCACCCCTCGGGGGTGACCCGCGCCACCAGGTTGCCGATCGACGCCGGGCGGCGCGCGAGCAGTTCTTCGAACAGGTGCGCGAGCTGGCTGCCGCGCGGGTCCGATCCATCAAGCTCGCGCACGATCCGCCCGATCACCCTGAGCGCCACCGCGCGCGGAGCCTGCGGGCGGTAGCTCAGCCCCATCGGTGCCTTGCTGACACATTCCTGCCACTCGCGCAGCGCCGCCCAATCCAGCGCGGCATCGGCATCGGCAAGGTGGGCCGCGCTGAGCGCGAACGCGGGGACATCGAGCCAGTCGGCCCCGGCGATCGCCTTGCGGATCCGGGCACGGTCGAAGCGGTCATCGGTGTTGGAAGGGTCATTGACTGCCTCCAGTCCGGCAGCCTCGACCACCCCGGCCAGCTCGGTCATTCGCCAGCCGAGCAGCGGACGCAGCAGTGGCAGCCGTGTTCCCGGCACTTGCCCGCGCGCGCGCACGCCGGCCAGCCCGGCCACACCGCTGCCGCGCCCCAACCGCAGCAGCAAGGTCTCGGCCTGATCGTCAGCATGGTGCGCGGTCAGCAGCGCGACAAGCCCTTCAGCCTCGATCCACCCAGCCAGCGCGGCATAGCGCGCGGCGCGGGCCTGGGACTGGAGATTGCCCGGCTCAAGCGTGACCTTCAGTATAGCGTGCGGCGCTTCCAGCTTAGCGCAAAGCCGAGCGACCATCGCCGCTTCGTCCGCGCTTTCCGCTCGCAGCCCATGATCCACTGTCGCCGCCGCGATCCGTCCCGGCAACGCCGCATGCGCCAGCAAGAGCAGCGCCAGGCTGTCCGGCCCGCCCGAGACCGCAAGGCCCAGCCGCCCCTCACCCGCCCACAGCGCGGCGAGATCGGCGGCGAAGCGCGCGGTCAGTTCGGGCGGCAGCAACCTATCAATTGCACTTCAGTCCGGTGCGGGTGACATCGTACTGCGCCTTCAGCCGCGCGGCGGATTCCTTGGGGAAGTCGGTGGCGAACTGCTTCAGGGCCACGCAGCCGCGCTTGGTATCGTTAAGCTGGCGCATCGATTCGGCCAGGAACAGCAGACTGTCAGGCGCGCGGTCGCCCTTGGGCTCGGTCTTGTAGTTCTGGAGGAACCAGCCCGCTGCTTCGTGGGCGTTCTTGTCATCCAGATAGGCGCGGCCCAGCAGGTTGCGGGCATATGAGGTGCGCGGGTGCTTGGGATACTTTTGCAGGAACAATTTGAGCTGCTGCTGCGCTTCGGGATAGAATTTCGCCTCCCACAGGCGGAAGCCATAGGAATACTCATCGTCGCCCGGATCGTCAGTCTTGGGCTTTTCGACCGCGCGGACCGCGGCCAGCCGCTTGGCCGAAGGATCGG
>JANPMA010000064.1:0-22354 GCA_031422595.1 Novosphingobium sp.
CCCAGATTGACATTCATGGGTTTGTTTATGTTCAGTGTAGCATTGTCATAAACGTAGATGCCGTGAGGGCGTGCACCATTGGTGTGGCATGCGAACTGGCATCCGACCATTGCAACCATCGAGTTTAGCCCCGCTTGTTCAGTCGGCAGAGCCATCGACGGAGATGTATCGAGTACTAGATAAAAGTCGGTATTCGCCGCAAGAGTTGCCTTGCTACCGATCGTACCGCCAACCTGTAGCGTGCTGAGGCCAAGAATGCTGCCGAACGAGTTTCTTGACTGTGCGGCGAATGTAATCTGGACGCTGCGGTTATCGGCGGTCAGGCCATCGTGAGTGATGGTAACATTGAGATCCGCAATATTGAAAATCAGCCCCGGTATCTGGGCAGCTTGCTGCTTGAAAATCTCGATAGCATAAGCCTTGGCTTCATCTTCGGTTTTTTTCATCATGGGCTCGGAAACCGCCGCAAGCGCGGCTGCGTCGGCAGCGGCGCTCAACTTTGTGTCGATGCGCGCTGCACGCGCATAGTCGATTCCCATGCCTGTTGCACCGACGAGCGGTATGATGGCAAAGCCCGTCATCATAAGCACGTTACCCCGCTTTTCGCGGAGAGCACGTTTCAATACTGGAAAGAACTTTTTCATCACATTTCTCACAGAATTAGAACATTGTTCAAATTATGGTAACAGTTGAATCTTTTCTCGAGATCATGAATATCTGGTCCTTGAAAGGAATGTCACCAATGAGGCCAGAGAAGGCCAACGGGACATAATTATAGGACACATCTGTTACGATAATATCGATACCTTGCTGTTTGATTGAATCGGGCAATACATAAACACTGTTCGTCGAGAGCTTATCTGTTCCGTCTTTCGTACGGCTCCAGACCACTCTTGCAGTGTTATCTAATTGAATCTTGATCAAGGAAACACGGAATTTTCCGCGATCAATTCTATAGGGAGCCATGATTTGTGCGCTGGCGTCAAGATAGGACTGAATATCTGCTTCCGATATGGATGCCCTTTGAGTGACAAGATCGGCAATGCTCCGGCTGGTCGTGGTAACTTTTCGATAAACTGAAACAGCCTCCATAAGCTGGAAGCTGCCCATGAACAGGATCACCAAGACTGGTAGAACCATTGCGAATTCAATGAGTGCCACGCCTCGTTGATCTTTAAACGGGCGGTTGCACGCATGTCTTAGATTTGAAATCCAACGGATCATTCGTATGGCTCCGTTCTGGCAATTGTGGTTGCCATCAAAAGATACTGACCATTTTGCATGTTGGCCAAGTCAAGCCCTGGAGCGCCGACGATGTTCCACGGATAGGTCAGGCGAATCATGATAATGTCTTCCTTGCCACCCGGCTGATAATTACTGGGTGTTGACGGCACACCTGCGTTGTAGGTTATCGTTGGCTGGCCAGTATTGGCATTGCCGAAAGAACCTGGGCTGGATCCCAATGTCGTCACGTCGATTGTCAGATTGCTGCAGTTGTTGGTCTGCATGAATGCAGGCAGCGTTTTGCAGGTCTCCGTTTTGAATTTCGATGCTGACCATGCTTGTGTCTGGGCGGTGCCAGTCATGATAAAGCGCGACGCCGCCTGTGTTGAGGTATCGAGCATTTGGTCGGCGAAAAAGATGAGGGCAACTTGCAGAATGGCGAAGATCAGCGCGATGAACGGGCCTGCGACGAACGCAAATTCCATCAGCACGGCACCGCTGGAATCATGGCGCAGGCGCGACAGGACGCTGCGACGGGTCGCGCTTTCCTGTGCCTGATTGACCTTGCCCACTATGAAACCCCCGAAAACTAGTCGATTGCGGCGTAATGCGCGAAGGTTGGCTAACAGGCGTTGAAGCGATGCGGTTAACGGATGGTTTGCCCTGTTTTGCCGGTCCGGCGGTATGAATGAGATGAATGAGGCGCAGCGGATTGCGCTTGCCTATGCACCGTTGCGGTGTCGCGCGGCGCTCAAGGCAGTATGGGATTATGACGTCATGCTGGGCCGTGTCGTTGCCACAACGACCGAACCGATGATCGGCCAGATGCGGCTGACGTGGTGGCACGATAGGATGTTAGCGCTGCACGCGGGGGAGACAGCGGCGGAACCATTGATTGCCGCATTGGCTGATGTCGTGCGCGACCATGACGTCACGGGTGCCATGCTGGCCGGACTGGTTGAAGGGTGGGAGGCGTTGCTGGAGCCGTTGCCGCTGGACGAGGATATGTTGCGGGCGTTTGCCGTTAAACGCGGTGATGGCTTGTTTGGCTTATCGGCGCGGATATTGGGATCCGAAGTAACGAAAGGCCTGGGTGCAGGATGGGCATTGATCGACTTTGCTACTCATTGTTCTGACCGGATAACGCGCGAGCGGGCGGTTGGATTATTCAAGCGGACGTCGATCAAGGGCCCCAAGCCGCTGCGGATATTATCCAAGATTGCACGGACCAAAGCAACAAAGCCAGTTGGTCAAATCATGACCCCCGTTGGACGTTGGGCAATGTTACGAGCTGTCTTGTCGTGATCTGAACCTGTGCTAATCTCTTGTCATCATTACTGTGGGGACTCGGGCGATGTGGCGGTTTCTGGCGGGGGTTGGTGCGGCGTCATTGTTGATGCTGGCGGGGTTGCTGGTCTGGCAGGCGCGGGCGGATAAGCCGTCGCCGATACCGCCTGCGCCTGCTGAGGCAGCCGATGCGCCGCTTGGGATGGTCGATCTGGCTCCGCCGCCGCAAGCCAGTGAACGGACGCGTGAAGAAAAACGGTTTGCACGGTATGACAAAGATAAAAACGGCGCCGTCGGTAAGGCGGAGTATCTGTTCAGTCGGCAGAAGGGATTTGCGAAGCTCGACGCCAATGGCGACGGGCGGATTTCGTTCGAGGAATATGCGGTGAAGACAGTCACCAAATTTGCCGCAGCGGACAAGGACCGCAACAACGCATTGAATGCCACCGAATTTGCCACGACGCGGATTATCCGCAAGGCCAAGATGGCGGCAAAGCCAAACTGTCCCCCTAGTCTGCGGGCTCCAGCTGCACCTGCGGATGATGCAGAGGAAGGGTAGGTAGCCACCCGGCCAGTGCTGCGCGTGCCCTCGACGTGTAGAGGCGCTTGCGGTCGGCTTTTTTTGATTTGCCCTCGAGATCGAGCGGCGGGAACAGGCCAAAGTTGACGTTCATCGGCTGATAGGTGCTGGCATCCGCCCCGCCTGTGATGTGTGCGAGCAGCGCGCCGAGGGCCGTTGTGGGCGGGGGCGGGGCTAAATCGGCGTCAGCTGCAAAACGTCCAGCCAACATGCCGATTGCGGCGCTTTCCAGATAGCCTTCGCAACCCGTGATCTGCCCAGCAAAGCGGACATGTGGCGCGCTTTTGAGGCGCAACGTTTGGTCGAGAAGCACCGGTGATTTGATGAACGTATTGCGGTGCAGTCCGCCGAGCCGCGCAAATTCTGCATTCTGCAGCCCGGGGATCATGCGGAACACATGGACTTGCTCGGCATGTTTCAGCTTGGTCTGAAAACCCACGATGTTCCACAATGTGCCGAGCGCATTGTCCTGCCGCAACTGGACGACCGCCCACGGCCAGTGCCCGGTCTTCGGATTATCGAGCCCAACCGGCTTCATCGGGCCATAGCGCAGCGTGTCGAGCCCGCGTTCGGCCATGACTTCGATCGGCATGCAGCCGTCGAAATAGGGGGTGTTCGCTTCCCATTCCTTGAAGACCGATTTTTCGCCCGCGATCAGCGCCGCGTGGAAGGCAAGATATTCGGCTTTGGTCATCGGGCAATTGATGTAATCAGCGCCACCCTTGTCCCAACGCGCGGCGCGCCAGCAGATGTCCATGTCGATGCTGTCATGATGGACGATGGGCGCGAGCGCGTCGAAGAAGGCCAAAGCATCTTCGCCCGTCTGCGCACCAATGGCAGTGGCGAGGGCTGGGGCGGTAAGCGGGCCAGTCGCGATGATCGTTGGGCCGGCTGGGAGAGTATCGATGCGTTCGCGGACGAACGTGATGTTGGGGTGCGAGGCAATGGCGTGCGTGACGCCCGCCGAAAAACCGTCGCGGTCCACGGCGAGCGCGGAACCGGCGGGGACGCGATGTTTGTCGGCCTGTGCCATGATAAGCGAGCCGAGCGCACGCATCTCCTGGTGCAGCAGGCCGACGGCATTCGAGTCCGCATCGTCCGAACGGAAACTGTTCGAACAGACGAGTTCGGCGAGATCGTCGGTCCGGTGCGCGGCCGTCTCGTCACCGCCGCCGCGCATTTCGGACAGCCGGACCATGTGGCCCGCCTCGGCAAGCTGCCAAGCCGCTTCGGATCCCGCGAGCCCGCCGCCAATGATGTGAATGTCCTGGTTCATACAGACCGTCGTTTCAACTTCACGAGCGTCTCGTCAAGCGCCGCGAGAAACCGCGACCGGTCGGCTTTTGTAAAGGGCGCTGGCCCGCCGATCACGTCACCACCTGCGCGCAGGTCTGCCATGATTGCGCGAGTGGCGATGGCAGTGCCGATGTTGCCCGCGGTGAAGGGCTTTCCGGTGGGCGACAGAACAGTTGCGCCTGCCTTTAACGCGCGGTCGGCGAGCAGGATGTCGGCGGTGATCACCACGCTGGCGGCGTCTGCTGCCTCGGCGATCCAGTCATCGGCGGCGTCGAAGCCGTCGCTGACCACCACTCGCTCGATCAGCGGATGATCGGGCAGGCGCATCCGCATGTTGCTGACCACCACGACCGCGACGTTGCGGCGCAAGGCAACCTTGTAAACCTCATCCTTGACCGGGCAGGCATCGGCATCGACCAGGATTTTCGGCATCGGCAGGAGGGAATGCTAGCGCTTCATGTTGTCGAGGCCGGCGATCACGCCGGGCTTCAGGCTGGGCTTGGAGGCATTCTGCTTGGGCGGCTTTTCGGCCTTGGGCTTGCGCGTTTCGCGGCTCGATTTCTTCTGGCTCTTAGCCATCGGCTCAGTCCTTCGCGGGCGGGGTGCCCGGATCTGGGCTTGGGCCTTTGCGCCGGACTTGTCGACCCTCTTGCTCTACCGCTTGCGCACGAACTCGGCGCGCAGCACCAGGCCTTTGATGCCCGGATACCGGCAGTCGATTTCCTGGGCATCGCCGGTCAGCCGGATCGAAGGGATCACGGTGCCCTGCTTGAGCGTCTGGCCCGCGCCCTTGACGGTCAGGTCCTTGATCAGGGTAACCGCGTCGCCATCGGCCAGCAGATTGCCCACCGCATCGCGCACTTCGACCGCGCTTTCGGCGGCGCGTTTGGCGGCCAGTTCGCTGGCCGGGAGCCATTCGCCGCTGTCTTCGTCATAGACATGGTCTTCGTCGTCGGCGGCCATTGCGGTTCCTTCAGGGGAGCTTGTCGAGCAGAATCCAGCCCCAGACCGGCAGGGTCAGGGCGCCGCCGGTGAAAGTCCAGCGGATCGACTGGCGCAGCAACCGGGCCTGGGTGTCGATCGAATGGACGAATGTTGCGAACAGCCGCCGGCGCAGCGCCTCATCGCCGTCCAGCCCCTCGCTGTCAAATTCTTCACCCAGCAGCATCGCCCTGAGCGCCAGCACGCAAGAAACTACCAGCGGAAGCAGCGCGATCAGGCTCGCCGCAACCAGCACCGGCTGGCTGGGTGCATCGAGACTGAGCGGCGCGCCGGGGCTGGCCGAGACCGGGTGGGTGCCGATCGTGATCAGCAGCGCGTTGAAGGCCAGCATCGCGCCCAGCCGGATCGAGAGATCGAGGTCGCGGTTTTCCAGGAATTCGAGGTCGGCGACAAAGCCGGGATCGGGCGGATCGCCGCGCATGGTCTGGAACGCGCGCAGCCGCGAACGGAACGAGGGATGGATCATGGCGGCCATGGGTAAGACGGTTGCCGGGTGGGGGCAAGACTGTCAGGAATGCGCGATGGAACTGGATCGCCGGATCGTCGAACTGGACCGCTCGCATCGGGCTGCTGCGGTGGATACGCTGGCCACCGCGTTCGAGGATGATCCGGCGCTGAGCTGGCTGATCCCCGATGTGGCGGCGCGGCCGGCCCGGCTGCGCGCATTCATGGCGCTGGTATTCGACGAGCATCTGCGCTTTGGCCGCGCGCTGGGCACGCCGGGGGGCGAAGCGGTGGCGCTGTGGCGGCCCCCCGGCGCGGTCCACAAACATGTCCCGGTCTGGCATCCCGGCGCGCTGCGCTATGTCCCGGTGTTCCGCACGCGCCTGCCCCAGGCCTTGGCGACCGACGCCGCGATCCGCCAGCACCTGCCCAGGGACGAGGACTGGATGTACCTCAAATATGTCGGTGTCAGGCCCGATTGCCAGGGCAAGGGGCTGGGCGGGCTGGTGATCCGCGAAGGTTTGGCCCAGGCCGCGCGGCACGGCGTGCCATCGGTACTTGAAACCGCGACCGAATCGAATGTCGGGCTCTACCAGAACCTGGGCTACCAGGTGGTCCACCAATGGCAGGTCGATCCCACCAGCCCGCGGTTCTGGACCATGCACCGCCGCGCCGGGCCTGCAGCTTGAGCGGCAAGAGCGGCCATGCCCTGCGGTTCGTGATGTTCACGATTCTGCTCGATGCCATGGGTTTCGGACTGATCATGCCGGTGCTGCCGCGGCTCTTGATGCGGGTCGGCTCGCTTGAGCTCGATGCCGCGATCGGGGTCAGCACCTGGATGAGCCTGCTGATGGCGCTGGCCAGCTTTCTGGCCGCGCCGGTGCTGGGCAATCTTTCGGACGCCTATGGGCGCAGGCCGGTGCTGCTGATCGCTCTGGCGGGAATGGCGATCAACTATGCCGTGCTGGCCTTGGCCGGCAGCGTGGCGATGATCGTGCTGGGCCGGGTCCTGACCGGGGTCTTCGGCGGCTCCCATGGTCCGGCGCAAGCTGCGGTGGCCGATGTGACAAGCCCCGAGGAGCGGGCCAGGAATTTCGCGATGGTCTCGGCCGCGTTCGGGGTGGGCTTCATTGCCGGGCCGGCGCTGGGCGGCATGCTCAGCGAGCTGGGTGACCGCGCGCCGTTCTGGGCCGCATTGGCCCTGGCTGCAGCCAACTGCCTCTATGGTTTCTTCCTGTTTCCCGAGACCTTGAAGCCGGAGCACCGCCGCCGCTTCACCCCCCGGCGGGCCAATCCGTTCGGTGCCTGGCGGGCCGCCAAGGCCTCGCCGGGGATGCAGCGGGTGGCTGCGATGCTGCTGCTGTGGCAGGTCGCCAGCATGGTCTATCCGCTGACCTGGAGCTTCTACGGGATCGCCCAGCTTGGCTGGTCGGACCGGATGATCGGGCTGAGCCTGGCGGCGGTGGGTGTGGTGATCGCGCTCAGCCAGACTTTCACGACCGGCCCGACAGTGCGCCGCCTGGGTGAGCGCGGCGCGGCGCAGCTGGGGATGGTCGGGGCGGGACTGGGGTTTCTGGGCTATGCCTTTTGCACCAGCACGGTGCTGGCCTATGCCCTGCTGGCAATGGTGGCAATGCAATCGCTGGTCCAGCCCAGCCTGATGGCGATGCTCTCGCGCCGGGCAACGCCAGAGACCCAGGGCGAAGTTCAGGGACTGGCGGCGATGGTGATGGGGCTGGGCTCGATCATCGCCCCGCTGGCCCTGGTCGAACCGATGGCCTATTTCACCTCGCCGCAAGCTCCGGCCTATTTTCCCGGCGCGCCCTTCCTGATCGCCGCGCTGGTCACGGTATCGGCCTGGCTGGTGCTCAGGACCACGCCAAAAAGGCATGGCGGCGAGCCGGTTTCGGGCTAGAAATGGGATCAAGAGGGGAGAAGCCCGTGCGCACTATGCTGATGGCAATCGGACTGGTCCTGGCCGCGCCGTTGGCGGCGCAAGACCTGGCCGGGGGATCGAGCGAGGTACCGCAGGCTGCGCTGGCGAGCGAGGTTGGCCCAGCGGCTCGTTTTGCGCTCGCCCGCCTTCCCAAACCCCACGGCACGCTCAAGACCATCGTCGGGGCCGAACGCCAGGTGGTTGCGGGGATCAATTACCGCATGGTGCTGGTGCTGAGCGATGCGAAACACTGGCGCGTGCAGGTCTGGAGGAAGCTCGACGGGACCATGCAGTTGACCCACTACAAGCGAGAGGATTGAACCATGAACGAAGCGGCAGTGAACGGGCGAACCGCGCGGCAGCTCGCCCTGCTGGGGGCAGTGCTGGTCATGCTGGGGCTGCTCACCGGGCTGGGCGGCGCGGCCTATGCCAACCCGCGGATGGGACTGTCCTCGCACCTTGCGGCCATGATGGGCGGCACGTTGCTGCTGGCGCTGTCGGCCTGCTGGCACCGGGTTGCGCTGTCGCCCCGGCTTGATCGCGCGGCGTTCTGGTTGCTGCTCTATGGCAACCTCGCCAACTGGGCGGCAACTCTGCTGGCCGCGATTTGGGGCGGCGGGGGCAAGATGATGCCGATCGCCGCTGCCGGACGGGAAGGTTCGGTCTGGCAGGAAGCACTCGTCGGCTCGTTGTTGGTCAGCCTTTCGTTCGCGATGATCGGCGCGGTCGGGTTGGTAATCAAGGGCCTGCTGGCTTCGCCGCCAGCAGACTGAACGCCGGCCTCAATGTCGCTGCGTCGATCCTGGCGCGCTGCACAGGCCCTTGATCGGTGCGCTAAGCCAAACCCTGCCAGATCAGCCGCGCGCCCAGCGCGATCATCAGCAGGTAGATCAGTGTGTAGAACCGCTGACTGTCGAGTCGGCGGACCAGCCATACTCCTGCGAAGGTCGAAACGATCGCCAGTGGCATCAGCAGTGCGGCGGCAGTCAGAACCTCACGGGTCAGCGAGCCGAGCGCCATATAGCTCGGCACTTTCATCCAGTTGATCGCGGCAAAGGTGATCGAACTGGTGCCGACGAACGTCTGATGCGGCAGCTTGCGCGGGGTGACCCACATCTGGAACGGCGGGCCGCCGGCATGGGCGATCTGGCTGGTGAACCCGCAGGCCACACCAAACAGGCTGCCCATCCAGCCGGGTGAATTGGACGCCGCAACGATCCGCCCGCCGCGTTCGGCCCTGAGCCGGTAGAGCCCGAACAGCAGCGTGATCAGCCCCAGCACCGCCAGCACCCCCGCTTCGGGCACACTGGCCGCAAAGAACGAGGCGAGCACCACCCCCACCAGCGCGCCGGGCAGCATCCAGCCAATGATCCAGCCGCTCCAACTGCGCCGGTACGACCAGACGCTGACCACATCCTGGACCAGCAGCACCGGCAGCAGGATCGCGGCGGCGGTGACCGGGGGCAGCGCCAGCGCCATCAGCGGCGTGGCCAGCGCGCCCAGTCCGGCAAACCCGCCTTTGGCGAGGCCGAGGATCACCACTGCCAGTGCGGCAAGCAGCAAGGTGGCAGGATCGGCGAGCAGCTCCATGGCGCCCAGTCAGCACGCCTTGGCGCTGTGCGCAATTGTCCGATCCGGGCTTGTCCCCACCGTGCGCGCCGATAGGATGGACCCCGGTTTTCAACCTGACAGGGGAGTATAATGAAATGGCCGATCCACGCGCGATGGTGCAAACCATGATCTCGCTCGCTTCCGCCTCGCTGGGCTTGGTGGCGGCCTTGGCCTGGAACGAGGCGATCAAGGCGACGCTGGCCAAGCTGGGAATCAGCGACGACCTCGCCGGGCTCTATACCTACGCTATCCTGGCAACCTTGGTCGCGGTGGTGGTGCTGGCCATGTTGGGCCGGTTCGCCGCCAAGATCGGCGGCAATGCCGCGTTCGAGCGCGAAGCCGAAGGCTGAACGCCCCCAAGCTTGGCTAACTGGCTGGAAGTGCTAGACTTCGCTGCAAAGGGGCGAGTCGGATGCACCTATCCCTAACCAGGCGGGAACTGATGGGCAGCGGGGCCATGCTGGCGTTTGCCGCGCCGGTTTCGCTGCCCGCCGTGCTTCAGGGCAAGTTGCCGGGTCCGGTCCAGGCGCTGCTCCCGCAAGAGGCGCGCGGCGCGCTCGACCTGATCGGCGAATTGCTCAAACTTGAGCAGGAAGCCAAATTGCGGCGGCTGCCGGCCAGCAAGCTGGCGTTCGGCGAAGGTGAAATTCCGACCGACCCCGGACGGCTGTACGAACTGGCGATGCCGCGGCTGGTGGCACTGGTCGATCGCGCTGAAAGAGTCAGCCCCTCCTTTGCCGACAAGGCCGGGGCCTTGCTGGCCCGGCTGCATCAGACCCAGTACGTTGCACCCGATGGCTGGTTCAGCGACCAGCCGCAGCAGGCCGCGCCGGGCGTCGACGATTTCCGCTTCACCCGTCCGCCGCGCGTGGCCACCCCGCTGCTTCCAGGCGAGGATGATGATCTGGCCCCGGTGCGCAGCCGGATCGAACTGCCCAAGGCCGCTGCACCGGCGGTGGAAGACCTGCTTCCCGCGGTCAGCACCTCGATCAAGTTTGAAGCGGTCGCCAGCGAGTATGCCGCCTGGTTCGCCGCGCTTGAGCTGCGCCCCGAGCGTCAGCAAAGCACCGACTGGCACCTGACGATGATGCGCCAATCGCAGCAGCGCTATGCTGCGGTGGGCAAGCAGGTGGGCGTACCCTGGCCATTCATCGCCGCGATCCACGGGCTTGAGGCCAGCTTCAATTTCCGCGCGCACTTGCACAACGGCGATTTCCCGCTCAGCCAGCGCACTCGCCAGGTCCCGCCCGGCCGGCCCAGGGTCTGGCTGCCGCCTTCGAGCTGGGAGGCCAGTGCGCTCGACGCGCTGCGGCTGCTTGGTTTTGCCGGACAGAGCGACTGGTCGCTGCCGCGCATGCTCCACCGGCTCGAGGCCTACAACGGCTTCGGCTATCGCCGGAGCGGCCGGGCATCGCCCTATCTGTGGAGCTTTTCCAACCTCTACACCCGCGGCAAATTCGTCGCCGACGGGCGCTTCGATCCCATGGCGCGATCGCAGCAATGCGGCGCGGCGGTGATGCTGAAGCTGCTCGACCTGGCCGGAGAGCTTGGCTAGGCTGCCCCGCGAAACCACACGGGAAGATCCATGCGCAATCCGATCCTGCTGGCCGCTGCGGCCACCTCGCTGCTGGCCTGTTCCGGTTCGCTGCCGGCCAAGCCGCCGCAAAGCCCAGAGCAAGTGGCCATGGCCGCGCTGGCTGCCGCGCCGGTCTGGGACGGACATAACGACGTGCCCGAGCAGCTGCGCGACCGGCGCAAGAACGTGCTGGGCACTTTCGATTTCCGCGATACCGCCAATACCGCCGATCCGGCCAAGGGTGTCGCGGCGATGCAAACCGACATCCGGCGAATGCGCGTCGGCAAGGTTGGGGCGCAGTTCTGGTCGGTCTATGTCTCGGCCAATCTGACAGACCAGCAGGCGGTCCAGGCCACGCTTGAACAGATCGATGTGACCAGGCGTCTGGTCGCGCGCTACCCGGGGGAGCTGATGCTGTGCCTTGACAGCGCCTGCGTCGAAGCGGCCTGGAAGCAGGGCAAGATTGCCTCCTTGATGGGGATGGAAGGCGGGCACTCGATCGGCGGCAGCCTGGCCGTGCTGCGTCAGATGCATGCGCTGGGCGCGCGCTACATGACGCTGACCCATTTCAAAAACACCGCCTGGGCCGATGCGGCCACCGATGCTCCGGTCACCAATGGCCTGACCCCGCTGGGCAAGGACGTGGTGCGCGAGATGCAGCGACTGGGCATGCTGGTCGATCTGTCCCACGTCAGTGAAAAGACCATGCTCGATGCGCTGGCCGTGGCCGGGGCGCCGGTTGTTTTCAGCCACTCACAGGCCTTTGCGCTCAACCAGCATCCGCGCAACGTGCCCGACAGCGCGCTCGATGCGCTGAAAGCCAATGGCGGGATCGTGATGGTCAACTTCTACCCGCCCTATGTGCTCGAAGCCGCCCGCCAATGGAGCGCCGAGCGCGACGCCGCCGAAGCCCGCTTCAAGGCGCTCAACCGCGGCAGCCCGGACCGGGCCAAGGCGATGCTGGCCGATTGGGACAAGGCCCACCCGATGCCGCGCGGCTCGGTTAAGGACGTGGCCGATCACATCGATTACATCGCCAAGCGGATCGGTGCCGACCATGTTGGGCTGGGCGGTGACATGGACGGGATCGAAACGACGATCGCCGGGATGGAAGACGTCTCGACCTACCCCGCGCTGTTCATCGAACTCGCGCGGCGCGGATGGAGCCAGCAGGACCTCGAAAAGCTCGCCAGCCGTAACATGATGCGGGTGCTGAAGGGCGCCGAAGCCTATGCCCGGGCGCACCGCAATGATCCGCCGATCGAGAACCCGACGAGCTTCTGATGGCCCAGGGCACGCAGGAATTCATCGCCGATCCGCGCAACGAGAGCATCCTGATCAGCGTCAACGGCACTCTGGTGCCGCGCGCGCAGGCCATGGTTTCGGTGTTCGATTCGGGCTTCATGCTGGGCGACGGGGTCTGGGAAGGGCTGCGGCTGCACAAGGGCAGGTTCGCTTTTCTCGAGGCGCATCTCGACCGGCTCTACGAAGGCGCCAAGGCGATCATGATGGATGTGGGGCTCAGCCGCGAAGAGCTGGTCGCCCGGCTCGATGATACGATCGACGGCAATGGCATGCGTGGCTCGGATGGGGTCCACATCCGCCTGATGGTCACCCGCGGGATTCGCTCGACCCCCTATCAGGACCCGCGCGTGGTGATCTCGCCCGCAACCATCGTGATCATCCCCGAATACAAGCATCCGCTGCCCGAGACGATCGAGCAGGGGATCACCCTGTTCACCGTTCATGTCCGGCGCGGCGATCCGGCGGTGCAGGACCCCAAGCTCAATTCGCATTCGAAGCTCAACTGCATCACCGCCTGCATCCAGGCGACCCAGGCCGGGGCCAACGAAGGGCTGATGCTCGATCCGCACGGCTTCGTGGCGACCTGCAATTCGACCCACTTCTTCATCGTCCGCAAGGGCGAGGTCTGGACCTCCAGCGGCGACTATTGCCTGGGCGGGATCACCCGCGCCAATGTGATTCTGATCTGCCGCGAGGCCGGGATCCCGGTCTACGAGAAGAACTTCTCGCTGACCGAGGCCCACGGCGCGGATGAGGCATTCTGCACTGGCACTTTCGCGGGTGTAGTGCCGGTGACCGAGATCGACGGACGCAAGATCACTGACGGGCGCGGGCCGATGGTTGCGCGGCTGCAAGCTCTTTACCGTGAGCTGATGGACCGCGACGCCCAATGACGGTCCGGATCGCGATGTGGTCGGGCCCGCGCAACATCTCGACCACGATGATGCGCAGCTTCTCCTCACGCGCCGACTGTGCGGTCAGCGATGAACCGTTCTATGGCGCTTTCCTCAAGGCGAGCGGTGCCGATCACCCGATGGCCGCCGAAGTGATCGCCGACATGGACTGCGACTGGCACGGCGTTGCCGCGGCGATGCGCGGAGCCGTGCCGGGCGGCAAGGCAGTCTGGTATCAGAAGCACATGCCGCACCACATGGAAGGCCCGGTCGGTATCGCCCAGTTCCCCGATCACCACCACGCCTTCCTGATCCGCGAGCCCGAGCGGGTGATCGCCAGCTACGGCGTCAAACGCGGCGCCGCGCGGTTCGAGGATCTGGGTTATGCCCGCTTGCTCGAATATTTCGAATGGGCACGCGGGGAAGGGCTCGATCCGCCGGTGGTCGATACCAGCAGCTTCCTGGCCGATCCCGCGGGCAAGCTGGCGCTGCTGTGCGAACGGCTGGGGATTGGCTGGGATCCGGCAATGTTGCATTGGGAGGCGGGGATTCATTCCGACGACGGGATCTGGGCGAGCCACTGGTATGATCAGGTGGCCAGTTCGACAGGGTTCGGCGGCGCACCGGGCCCGCTGCCGGTGCTGGAAGGCGAAGCTGCCGATCTGGCCGGCCGGTGCCGCCCCTATTATGAAGCGATGCGCAGCTACGTGATCTAACGCAAGACCTAAAAGTCGTGAATCACCCTCACCCCCAAGCCCGACTATCCTGAGCTTGTCGAAGGATCGTTTTTCTTCAAGCGGTTGCGTACGACGCACGAAGAAAAGGACAGTCCTTCGACAAGCTCAGGATAGTCGGGTTTAGGTGGCAGGTGGTTCTGATTTGGCGAACAATGCTCTTGAGCGTGATGTCATTTCATCAGGGCCTAGTGCGCCTCGATGCGGTCCAGCATCCGGAAGAAGAAGGCGGTGGACCAACCCAGCAGGAAAATCCCCAACACCGATTCGAACGCACCGACCAGCCGCCATTCGGGCAGGATGTGGGTATCGTTGTAGCCGACTGTCGAATAGGAGATCGCCGAGAAATACAGCGAGCCCTCGAAATCCGGAACCGCGCCCAGCAACCAATAGAGCAGCGCGAAAGCCCAGATTTCCAGCCCGTGCAGCATGAACATCGCCAGCACGATTGTCATGGTGAACAACTCCCCGCGTGGGCTGAGCGGGCGGATATGGCGCAGTCGCTCGATCGCGGCTTCACTGCGCATCACCAAGCTGAGTTTGAACAAGCCCAGCCCGTGGAGCGCCACGCACAGCAGCAGCATGGCAATCGAAACGGCAAGCTGGAGGATCATTTGCTGCATCTCAACCTTTCGTCGCGACCGGATCGAGCCGGACCTCGAACAGCGCAGGCCATTCCTTGCCGGTCATGTAGAGCTTGCCGGTGCGGGCATCATAGGCAATCCCGTTGGCGACCTGGCCCTCTCCATTTGCACCGCTTGCCTCGTATAACTGCGACAGGTCGATCACGCCCACCACCTTGCCGCTGGCAGGATCGATCCGCACCGCGAAGCGGGTCATCCAGACATTGGCGAGGACCTGGCCGTTCACCCATTCCAGCTCGTTGAGCAGATTGAGCGGGCGGCCCTGGACGGTCACCGTGACCTTGCGCTTGACCTTGAAAGTCTGGGGATCGACAAAGCGCAGCACTTCGGTGCCGTCCGAGAGCACCAGTTCGCTTCCCGTGCTGGTAAGGCCCCAGCCTTCGCCGCTGTATTTGAAGCTGCCCTTGCGCTTCAGGCTTTTCCGGTCCCAGCGAAACCCGGTGCCGTTCTGCCAGGTCAGGCTGAGCACCTGGCCCTGCCAGGGGGCGATCCCCTCACCGAAATAGGGCGGCGGGACCGCGACGCTTTTCAGCACCTTGCCGCTGGCGAGGTCGACCCGGCGGATCGAGGAACGGCCGACCATCCCGGTGCTTTCGAACAGCTCGCCGCGATCGATGAACAGGCCTTGGGTAAAGGCCTTGGGATCGTGCGGGAAACGCTGGACCGGCACTGCCAACTCCAGCGAGATCGGCGCCTCGGCCGCCGGGGGCTGGGCGCCCAGCGGCGTCACCAGCACCAGCAGCAGGGCGGCCAGGCGCCGCATCAGTCGCGCAGCAGTTCGTTGATCCCGGTCTTGGCGCGGGTCTGGGCATCGACCTGCTTGATGATCACCGCGCAGGCCAGCGAGGGACCGGGGGTGCCGTCAGGCAGCGGCTTGCCGGGCATCGCGCCGGGCACCACCACGCTGTAGGGCGGGATATGGCCGGTGATCACTTCGCCGGTCTGGCGGTTGACGATCTTGCTGGTCGCGGTGATGAACACCCCCATCGCCACCACGCAGCCTTCGCCGACGATCACACCCTCGACGATCTCGCTGCGCGCGCCGATGAAGCAGTTGTCGCCGATGATCGTCGGGTTGGCCTGCATCGGTTCGAGCACCCCGCCGATCCCGGCCCCGGCCGAGATGTGGCAATGGCTGCCGACCTGCGCGCAGGAGCCGACCGAGGCCCAGGTATCGATCATCGTCCCGTCACCGACATGCGCACCGATGTTCACGAAGCTGGGCATCAGGACCACGTTCTTGCCGATATGCGCGCCGCGCCGGGCGATCGCGCCGGGCACCGCGCGGATCCCGGCGGCGCGGAAGCGGGCTTCGTCCCAGCCGGTGAACTTGAGCGGCACCTTGTCAAACGAGGGCGCCCCGGCCGAACCATATTGCATCACTGCATTGTCGTTGAGCCTGAAGCTCAGCAGCACCGCCTTCTTGAGCCACTGATTGACCTGCCAGCCGCCGCTCCCGTCAGGCTGGGCCACACGCGCCTTACCGCTGTCGAGCAGTTCGAGCGCGGCATCGACTGCTTTACGCACATCGGCGCTGTCCGGGGTTACGCTGTCGCGCGCTTCCCAGGCCTGTTCGATTGCGGCGGCGAGCTGGGCGGACATGGTGGGCACTCTCCAGGGATCGGTTGGAAACTCCGTTTCCGCCTATCCATCACGAGCGCAGCGGGCAAGCGTGTTAAGCTACCAACCCGCCGCCGATCGCCATCTTCCCGGTCAGGTCAGACTGGCTCAGGCGCCGGCTTTCTGCGCATATTCCCAAGCCTTGTCGGCCAAGGGCTGGACCCGTTCGGACATCGTGCGGGCATGCGATGAACTGGCTGTTCCTTCGATCACCCGCTTCTTGATGCCCTGGATGATCCCGGTCAGGCGGAAGAAATTGTAGGCGAAGTACCAGTTCATGTCGGGGACGCTGTCGCGGCCCGTCGCGGCGCAATAACGCTCAACCACTTCTTCCAGCTCGGGAATGCCCAGCGCCTTGCGATCGAGGTCCATCACCCCGCTGCGCCCGCCGTTCTCGGTCACCCAGGCCATCGCCACATAGGTGAAATCGGCCAGCGGATCACCCAGCGTCGAAAGTTCCCAATCGAGTACCGCCAGAACCTGTGGCTGGTCCTTCGCGAAGATCATGTTGTCGATCCGGTAGTCGCCGTGGACCACCGAAGTGCGGGTCTGTTCGGGCAGCGTTGCCGGGAGCCATTCGATGAGCCGCTCCATCGTGGGCATATGTTCGGTTTCGGCCAGCTTGTATTGTCTGGTCCAGCGTTCGACCTGACGGCCGAAGTAATTGCCGGGCTTGCCGAAGTCCGACAGGCCCGCCGCCTCGACATCGGTGTTGTGGAGCTGCGACAGCGTATCGATCATCGCATTGTAGGTATCGCGGCGATAATCCGGTGCGTCCTTGGGCATCGCGCCGTCCCAGATCGTTCGGCCATCGACCATGCCCATGACGTAGAACCACGATCCGGCCACGCTGTCATCGGTGCACAGGCCATATTGCGGGGCGACCGCGAACCCGGTCTTGTAGAGGCCCGCCTGGACCTTGTATTCGCGGTCAACCGCGTGGGCGCTGGGCAGCAGCGGCCCGAACGGCTTGCGCCGCAGCACATAGTTGCCGCTCTTCGCCTCGACCTTGTAGGTCGGGTTCGATTGCCCGCCCTTGAACTTGGTCAGATGCAGCGGGCCTTCGAAGCCCGCGACATTGGCCTCCATCCATTCTGTCAGCTTGCCTTCGTCGAGCTTGTCGGCGCCTTCGGGCTCGACCGTGCCGACAAAGGCTTCGTCCGCGTTGATGGCTTCGCTCATTTCATCTTCTCCCCCCTCCCGCTTGCGGGAGGGGTCGGGGGTGGGCGTATTGGCGGAGTGGGACTGACCCACCCCTAACCCCTCCCGCAAGCGGGAGGGGGACAAAACCTAGCTATCGAACACGATAACCGAGCGCGCCGAAGCACCCGACTTCATCGTTTCGAACCCTTCGTTGATCTTTTCCAGGGGGATCCGCTCGGCGATTATCGTGTCGAGGTCAAGCAGCCCGCGCATGTAGAAATCGACCAGCCGCGGCATGTCGACCGGGAAGCGGTTCATCCCCATGATCGCGCCCTGCAGCTTCTTGCCTGAGAGCAGGTCCATCGCGCTGAGCCCGACCGAGTGGGTGAGCGGCATCATCCCCAGGATCGTCGCCGTGCCGCCGCGCTTGAGCGACTTGACCGCGAGTTCGCCCGAGGCCGGGCGGCCGACGGCTTCGATCGCATGGTCGACCCCGCCCTTGGTCAGTTCCTGGATCTGCGCGGCGGCATCGGGGGCCAGCGCATCGACCGTATGGGTTGCGCCCAGCTTCATCGCCAGCGCGCGCTTTTCGGGCATCGGATCGGCGGCGATGATCCGGCTTGCCCCGGCGATCTTGGCGGCGTTGATCGCGGCCAGGCCGACCCCGCCGCAGCCGACCACCGCCACGGTTTCACCCGGGGTCAGCTTGCAGGCGTTGAAGATCGTTCCGGCCCCGGTGGTCACCGCGCAGCCGATCACCGAGGCCCGGTCGAGCGGCATTTCGGGATTGATCGCGGTGCAGGCGTGTTCGTGGATCAGCATCATTTCGGCAAAGGCCGAAAGGTTGAGCATCTGGTTGACCATGCTGCCATCGCCGCGTGAGAGACGCGGATCGCTCCCCGCTGCGCGGCGGGTTTCGGCGCCCAGGCACAGCGCCATCCGGCCCGACACACAGTACTCGCAGTGCCCACAAAAGGCCGACAAGCAGGTCACCACTGCGTCACCAACCTTGACCGTGCGCACTTCGCTGCCGACCGCCTCGACGATCCCGGCCGCCTCATGGCCTGGCACCGCCGGCAGCGGGTGGGGGTAGGTGCCCTCGATGAAATGCAGGTCCGAATGGCACAGGCCACAGGCCACGGTCCGGATAAGCACCTCGTGCGGGCCGGGCTTGCTGATCTGCAACTGCTCGATTTCGAGCGGCTTGCCCGCTTCAACCAGGACTGCGGCTTTCATTTGACTTGGTCTCCAATATTAAATCGCTGCCTCCGCGAAACCCCGACATCACCCGAGCTCATCGCACTGTCGCCAGAGGGTGCATTGGCAGAATGGCGCGCGAATTCGATCCGGGCGATCGCACGGTTGTGCACTTCGTCGGGACCGTCGGCGAGCCGCAGCGTGCGCTGATGGGCATAGGCCGAGGCCAGCCCGAAGTCTTCCGAGACCCCGCCCGCGCCGTGCGCCTGGATCGCATCGTCGATGATCCGCAGTGCCATGTTCGGGGCCTGGACCTTGATCATCGCGATCTCGGCCGCGGCCGATTTGTTGCCGACCTTGTCCATCATGTCGGCGGCCTTGAGGCAGAGCAGCCGGGTCATCTCGATATCGATCCGGGCGCGGGCGACGCGTTCGTGCCACACGGTCTGCTCGGCAATGGTCTTGCCGAACGCGACGCGGGTCTGAAGCCGCTTGGCCATCTTGGCCAGTGCCTCTTCGGCAACGCCAATCGTGCGCATGCAGTGATGGATCCGGCCCGGCCCGAGGCGCCCTTGCGCGATCTCGAACCCGCGACCTTCGCCCAGCAGCATGTTGCTGGCAGGAATGCGGACATTGTTGAGCTTGATTTCCATGTGCCCGTGCGGGGCATCGTCATAGCCGAACACCGGCAGGTGGCGGACAATCTCAACCCCGGGAGCATCGAGCTCCATCAGCACCATCGATTGCTGGGCATGGCGCTTGGCTTCGAAATCGGTCTTGCCCATCACGATCGCCAGCTTGCAGCGCGGATCGCCTGCGCCCGACGACCACCACTTGGTCCCGTTGATGACATATTCGTCGCCTTCGCGGCGGATCGAGCATTCGATGTTGGTCGCGTCCGACGAGGCGACCGCCGGTTCGGTCATCAGGAAGGCCGAGCGGATTTCGCCTTCCATCAGCGGCCCCAGCCAGCGATCCTTCTGGTCGCGGGTGCCATAGCGGTGCAGCACTTCCATGTTGCCGGTATCTGGCGCCGAGCAGTTGAACACTTCGCTGGCGAAGGTCGCGCGGCCCATTTCCTCAGCACAGAGCGCATATTCGAGGTTGGTCAGGCCGGGGCCTTCGAATTCGAATGTGTCATCGACATGGCTGCGGCCCGACTGCGGCGGCATAAACAGGTTCCAGATGCCGGCTGCCTTGGCGCGGGCCTTTTCCTCTTCGACTACGGGCAGGACTTTCCAGCGTTCACCGGCTGCGTCCTGGGCCTTGTAGTCGCCATAGCGCGGCCGCACATGGTTATCGATGAACTGACGCACGCGGTCGCGCCAGTAGACTTGCCGTTCGGTGGGATCGAAATCCATGGGACGTTCCTTTCGGTGATACTGTCGAATCTCGTCTGCCTCCCTGCCACGCCCCAAGGGCCGCGCCAAGGATGAATTAATCGCGCGGTTAAGGGTGCATGCCATCCGCGTCCGGGTTGATCCGCGACGCGCCCAGTTTGGCGAGGCGCGCCTCGTGATCGGCGCGGGTGATCGGGAAGCGGCGGATCACCGCGGCCATCGCCACTGCGAACACGATCACCGCGCCGCAATAGGCCAGCGACAACTTGTCGATTACCTCGATTGGCACGTCCTGAGGCTTCACTTTCTGCGAAATGCCGGCGAAGGCCAGCAGCTGGCTGGTGACGAGAATGCCGATCCCAGTCGTGCACTTGGTCATGAAGAAGTTGCCGGCAAAGAACACGCCTTCGTTGCGCCGCCCGGTCTGCTCTTCGGATGCCTCGACCACGTCGGCCATCATCGAGGTGCCCGAAACCATCGCCGCGACGGAGAACACGTTGCAGATGAAGAACAGGCCGAAGACCCCTAGCGTCGAGGCCAGGCTGCCCACTGCGGGCCACAGCCCGCCCACCTTGAGCAGAAACGGCGCGACCCAGAAAGCCGCGCCCAGCACCGCGGTGACCACCGCAGTCTCCCGCTTGCCCCAACGCGCATGCCAGCGCGGCAGCACAACGAAACAGGTGATCACGCTGAGCATCAGCACCACCGTATAGATCTGGAAGTGCTGCGGAGTGAAGCGCCAGACATAGCTGTAGAGGTAATTGGCCATCGAGAAGGTAATGCCCTGGCTGGTATAGGCCAAGGCGCCGGCCAGCAGCAGGATCAGGAAGGCGCGGTGTGAAAAGCACTCGACCAGTTCGGCAAAGGCGCTGCGCAGGCTGAATGGTGTGCTGGGCGGTGGCGGGCGCACAGCCGCCCAGGGCCATTGCCCCAGCGCCGAGATCAGCACCGACCCGGTGATCATCGCGGCGCCGAACAGGCCAAAGGCGCGGTATCCCTCGGCCGCCAGCGGACCCTGCTTGAGGAACACGCCATAGGCCAGGAACGAGATCAGCATGCTCGCCCCCCAGGAAAACAGGTAGCGATAGCGCAGCAAGGTGGTGCGCTGGTCATAATCGCGGGTCAGTTCGGGAACCATCGAAAGCGATGGGACCTCGCAGCAGGATACCAGCAGCCGCACGGAAACTGCGATTGCGACCAGTTCCCAGAAGCTGGGCGCGGTCTCCATCGACCACAGGAAGCTCCAGACTATCCCCAGCGGCACCGAGGCACCGATCAGCCAGGGCAGGCGGCGGCCCCAATTGGTGACGGTCCGGTCCGAAAGGTAGCCGATCACCGGATCGGCCACCCCATCGATCAGCAGCGCGATCAGCAGTGCATAGCCAACCAGAACCGGGTCCATCCCCAGCACCTGGTTGCAGTACAGCAGCAGGAAGGTCGAAAAGCCGTTTTCCTTGATGCCATAGGCCATCGAGCCCATGCCGTGGAACAGCGTCAGGCGCCGCGGCAGCGGCTTGGCGGCGGCGCTCACTGCGGCTGGCCCACACCCGCTGCTTCGGCCATTGCCAGCAGGGCATCAAATAGCCCCGGCGCTTCCGGATCCCAGCAGTGCCGCGGGCCGGTGGTGATCCCGCCATCGACGATCATCGAAGCGCCGGTCATGAAGCTGGCGGCATCGCTGGCCAGAAAGGCCACGGCATTGGCGATATCATCGGGCATTCCCGGCCGGGCAACCGGCTGCGCCGCGCTCGACATCTGCAGAATCATCGCTTTGGCCTGATCGACCAGCTCGGCCGGCATTTCCATCGAGGCGGTGAAGATGTTGGTGTTGATGAAGCCCGGCTGCACCGCGTTCACGCGGATCCCGAACTGGGCCAGGTCAGCCGCGGCGCACTTGGTCAGGTGCAGCACCCCGGCCTTGGCGACCGCATAGGCTGTCTTCGAATAGCCCGGGCCGACCGCCGCGATCGAGCTGGTGTTGACGATGCTTGCGCCCCGGCGGTGCTTCATGTGCGGCACAGCGTAATGGATCCCCATTGCGACCGAGCGCAGCACCAGGTCCATGGTCCAGTCCCAGCCTTCGGCATCGACCTCGTCGATCCGGCCGCGCGCGCCGCCGGCGGCGGCATTGTTGAACAGCACGTCGATCCCGCCGCAGGTTCCGGCGGCATGATCCATCAGTGCCCTGATCTGGGCCACATCGCAGACATCGCAAGCCACGGGGATGATGTTTTCCCCTTCGCGGGCGACCTTTTCAGCCCCCGCCAGGTCGAGATCGGCGGCGAAGACGGTGGCGCCTTCGCGGGCAAACAGCAGCGTTGCGGCGCGGCCGATTCCCGATGCCGCTCCGGTGATCACCGTACTCTTCCCGGCGAATCGCGCGCCTGTTTCCACACCAGCTCTCCTCGGTTTCGATTTGCCACCAGCTTAGGCCGCGACAGCGCCGGGTCAACGCTCTTGACGTTTACGTTACGGCATCCGGGCAAGTCGCCAAACCCAGCAAATCCGCGCTTGCCAGCAGG
>JANPMA010000065.1:0-4006 GCA_031422595.1 Novosphingobium sp.
TTCGGCGGGGTGATGCCCGCCACGGTCAAGTCGCTGGAGGATCCCGACGGCCAGGGCCGGATCAAGATCGCGCTGGCCGCCGTGCCCGATCCCGCCAATGGCACTTGCGAACTGTGGGCCCGGGTCGCCACGCTCTATGCCGGCAAGGACCGCGGCACCTGGTTCATGCCCGAAGTCGATGACGAAGTGCTGGTCGCCTTCGAACAAGGCGATCCGCGTCGGCCTTATGTGCTGGGCGGGCTGTGGAACGGGGTCGACAAGCCGCCCCAGTCGGGCAGCAATTCGAACACTATCAAGCAGATCAAGAGCAAGAACGGCGTGGTCATCACGATCGATGACAGCCAGGGCCAGGAAAGCCTCAAGCTGGAAACCCCGGCCGGGCAGACGATTACGCTGAAGGACGGCCCCGGCAAGATCGAGATCGCCGACAGCAACGGCAACACGATCAAACTGGAAGCCAGCGGGATCTCGATCGAAGCGTCGGCAAGGCTCTCGATCAGCGCCTCGCAGGTCTCGGTCTCGGCCTCGATGGTCAGCGTCGATGCGGGGATGTCGAATTTCTCGGGCGTGGTGCGCGCCGATACGGTGATCTGCAATTCGATCGTCGCGGCCAGCTATACCCCCGGCGCGGGGAATATCTGGTGACCGCGATGGCTCATCCGGTGACTTGGGCGGGGCCGCGCCCGCTGTGGTCGAACACCCAAGGGCTGGGCGGCGTGCCGACGATCCTGCGCTTTGCCCATGACGAGTTCATGGAAGAATTGCACGGCCTGCTCGACAAGGATCCGGGCCTGCTGGCGGGACAAGTTGCGCGTTATGAAACCTGGCGCACTCCGCAAGGCACCAGCGAACCGGCCGACCTGGTCGAACGCGTGCCGCTGCCGGACCCGATCCGCCAGGCGCGGCGCATGACCCTGCTGGGCAAGCGCAAAGGCCAGAGCGCAGAAGTGGCGCCGCCCGCGCCCAAGAGGCTCAAGCTCTATCAGCCGGTTCACATGCGCCACTATGTGATCTGCGCCACCCTGGCCTGCCAAC
The DNA here is from genome assembly GCA_031422595.1 of Novosphingobium sp. Taxonomy (GTDB): domain Bacteria; phylum Pseudomonadota; class Alphaproteobacteria; order Sphingomonadales; family Sphingomonadaceae; genus Novosphingobium. Next base: position 1,036 of record JANPMA010000065.1, read on the forward strand.
GCCCGGGTTTCCCTGATCGCAAGCCCGAAGGCCCGCACGAACAGGTCGGCTATGTGATGCGCCGGGTGATGAAAACCCGCCAGGGCCAGGCGGTTGAACACGCTTTCCTCAAGACCCCGCAGGGCGGGACCTGGCAGCGGCTGGCGGGCGACGACCCGCTGCAGATCGCGCCGGGCGAGGAACGGCTCAAGCTGTTCCCGCTGCGTCACCGCGATTCGAGCGAAATGTCCCGGACGCTGTGGGGCGCGGTAGTGCCGGTCGGGCGGCGCGAGGAATATCTGGCGGGTGAGATATCGAGCAGCGCCCCCAGCCTGACCGCGGGCCAGATCGACGCCGCCAACCCCGCCGCCCCGCCCCTGCGCCCCAATTCGAAGCAGGCCCGGCTGGCCGAGTTCAAGCAGGATTTCTCCGAAACCTGGAAAGCCATGATCCAGTCCGCGCTGAAAATGGCGACTGAAATAAAGGCCGACGCCGACAAGGACGCCACCCCAGAGCAGGCCCAGAAGCGGGTCCGCGAAGCCAACCACGCCTTCCAGAGCCAGAGCTGGCTGCTCCTGAAAGATCTGTTTGATTTCCTCGACCGGCACCTCAAGCCAGTCGCCGATGCCGTGCGGGCTGGCTCTGCCGGTACGCTGGCCGACAAGTCGCTTGAGCTTTACAATTGGCTGGCCGGCAACCTAGGTGCGGTAGAGCTTGGCGCTCTGGCGAGCGGCTTTGCCGATATGGGCGTCCTGCCCAGCGGAGAGCCGCAGCATCTTGGCAACCTGGCTGTGGCGATGAAGCGGCTCGACGCCAACAACCGGGCGATGGGCGAGTTGCTCGAAGTAGTCGAAACCGCCTATCGCGACCATCCCGGCGAACGTGCCGACTGGCCCAATTTCCATTTCCTGCTCGCCGGAGTGAAAAGCAATGGATCGGGCGGATCGATCGCCTTTGGCGGCTGGGCCTCGCGGCTGGACCAGCTGACCGAGCCCGCGACCGGCGGCGCCGAGATCGATGCCGCGACGATGGGCATGGCCGAACCGCCCGACCCCACCACCACTTCAAAAGTCTGGTTCGACAAAGTCGACAAGCTAGTCGCGCTGGTCGGCCGGGCGCTGCCGACCGGACGCGAGGAAAAGGCGCGGCCAATGCCTTTCGCGCTGAAGCTCAGCCAGACGTTGACCAAGAGCCTCGAACTTGACGCTTCCGATCCCGGCACATTCGTGATCCGGATGGTCCACCTCAACGAAGATTGCGGACCGCTGCACCCGCCGACGCTGTCGGTGCCGAGCCAGGAGTTCGAACTGGCGAGCTTCTTCGATCCCGATGCCCCGGCCCGCCCGATCCGCATCACGCTGCCCAGCGATACCAGCCCGGCCGGCCTCAGGAAGCATGCCAAGGGCACCGCCTTCGTAATGTCCAACATGCTGTGCGGGCAGGTCCAGCGGGCCAAGGGGCTGGGGTTCATCGACCTGGTGCTGCAGGTTCTGCCGTGGCCGTTCCACAAGGATATCGACGTCGGCGCCGGGGGCGGCTGCAAGAATTCGGGCGGGATCGACATCGGGATGATCTGCTCGATCTCGATCCCGATCATCACGCTGTGCGCGCTGATCCTGCTGATGATCATCGTCAGCCTGCTTGACTTCATCTTCCGCTGGTTGCCGTGGTTGGTGCTGTGCTTCCCGGTGCCCAAGCTGAAAGGCAAAGTGCCCGGAGGTGCGCCATGAGCGCCAGCATGTTCGGCAAAAGCCTGGGCTTTCCCTTCCGGGTCGATGGCATGGGCCGGATCGCCTGGTCCGACGGCGAGGCCAACGTGCGCGAATCGATCGAAGTGATCCTGCGCACCGACCGGCTCGAACGGATCGCGCTCCCAGATTTCGGCGCCGGGCTGCAGCGCTGGCTGTTCGCGCCCAACACCCCCGATACCCATGCCCGTATCGCCCATGCGGTCGAGCAGGCGCTGAAGCGTTGGGAACCACGGATCTCGCTCGAAGACGTCACGCTCGCGGCCAGTCCCGACGATGGCACCCAGGCGATCGCCACGATCACTTACCGGCTGGTCGCCAGCGGCCAGCGCAACCGCATGGCCGTGGGCATCAGCCTGTCGGCAGCACCGAACTGAGAGGGGCCAGACATGCCATTACCCGCACCCTCGATCGACAACCGCCGCTACCAGGACCTGGTGGCCGAACTGGTCGCGCGGATCCCGGTCCACACGCCCGAATGGACCAATTTCAACGACAGTGACCCGGGCATCACCCTGATCCAGCTGTTCGCCCACCTCGGCGAAAACATGATCTACCGCACCAACCAGGTGCCCGAACGCAACCGGCTGAAGTTCCTGCAACTGCTCGGCATCGGCCTGCAACCGGCGCGCGAGGCGCGCGGGCTGGTGAGCTTTGCCAACGAACTGGGCAGCGCGGAAACGCTCAACGTTGCGGCCGGGGCCGAACTGGTCGCAGGCAAGGTTGCGTTCCGCACCGACCGCACACTCGACGTGCTGCCGGTAAGCGCGCGCTGCTTCATCAAGCAGCCGGCGGGCGAACTCGATCAGCCGACCCAGGATTATTACAACCTGCTCTACGCCTCTTATGGTCAGCCCGAGCCCGATGGGCTGGCGCTTTATCGCACTGCTGAGGTCGATTTCGCAGGCGGCTTCGATTTCGCCTCGGCGCATGACCAGACGCTGTGGATCGCGCTGACCGGGCGGACGATCGACAAGGTCAGCGATGGCGGCGACGGCTGGAGCGACTTGCGCGCCAAACTGGCCAACCGCACGATCGCCTTCGGGCTGGTACCCGAACTGAGCGGCGGCGGACGCAACTTGCCGCCGGTGCCCGAAGTACCCGCCAGCGGCACCAGCCCGCTGCTGTTTGCAATCCCCGATGGCAGTCTGGCCGCAACCCCGGCGGGTGCCGAGAGCCCCGCACCGCAGTACCGCGACCTGACCCAGCGGCTCGACTTCGATCCGCTGCTCCAGGCCGGGGTG
>JANPMA010000066.1:0-3367 GCA_031422595.1 Novosphingobium sp.
GCTAGAGCGGGATGACGTGAGGCTGACTCGGTTGGGGATTCCCTTGGCTGCTGTTTTGTGATTCAAGCAGCTTGCTGGGCTGAGGAGGCCAGCGAGCATGGCCAAGCCTTATTCGTTGGATTTGCGTGAGCGCGTTGTTGCGGCGGTTGAACGGGACGGGATGTCGCGGCACGCGGCGGCTGCGCGTTACGGGGTGGCGATCAGCACGGCGATCAAGTGGGTGCGTCGCAGTCGGGCGACGGGCAGTGTGTCGCCGGGGCAGATGGGCGGGCACCGGGTCGGTGTTCTATCCGGGCATCGCGGCTGGCTGATCGAGCGTGTTGCCCACGACTTCACGCTTCGCGGGCTGGTGGCCGAGTTAGCGACACGCGGGGTGAAGGTCGATTATGTGCAGGTTTGGCGCTTTGTTCATGCCGAGGGGCTGAGCTTCAAAAAAAAGCGTGCTGCCCGCCGAACAGTTGAGACCCAAGGTGGCCCGGCGGCGCGAGCAGTGGAAGAAGTTCCAAGGCCGACCTGACCCCAGACGCCTCGTCTTCGTCGATGAGACTTGGGCCAAGACCAACATGGCTCCGCTGCGGGGCTGGGCACCCAAGGGCCGTCGCCTCAACGCCAAGGTGCCTTACGGCCACTGGAAGACGATGACCTTCATCGCAGCTCTACGCTGCGACCGGATCGACGCGCCGTTCGTCTTCGATCAGCCCATCAATGGCGCAAGCTTCACCCAGTGGGTCGAGGAAGAACTCTGCCCGACACTCGGCGCTGGAGATATCGTCATCCTCGACAACCTCTCCAGCCACAAGAACCCCGCCGTCCGCGCCGCCGTCCGCGCCAAAGGCGCACGCCTGCTGTTCCTGCCGCCCTACAGTCCCGATCTCAACCCGATCGAACAGGTCTTCGCCAAACTCAAACACCTGCTCCGCAAAGCCGCCGAACGAACACACGAAAACACCTGGCGGCGCATCGGATCACTCCTCGACGCCTTCTCCCCGCAGGAATGCGCCAACTATCTCAGAAACTCAGGCTACGGGTTAACCTAATGTCATCCGACTCTAACGCGCCTTCAGCAGGATCCACGGCACCTTGTCGCCAACATAGCGGACCCGCGCATCACGCTGGAAGAAGGGCGGCATGTGATCGCCCACGATCAGGATATCGGTGGGCGGCAGCGCCGGGTCGAGCGCCATCTTTGTGACAGCATCGGCCAGCTGGTGCTGAACCAGAAACACCCGGCACAGCATCGGCGGGCGGTCTGCCAGCGCTGCCCCACCGTACTTGCAATCCTGCGTGCCCAGACTTTCGTCAGCCAGCAGCGGCAGGTGCATGTTGAGCGTGACCCAGTAGATCAGCTGCGGCTGCTTCGCGCGCTTGAGCCGCTGCCCGATCAGGCGCAGCACATCGGTATCGCAGGCCCCCGGGAAGACCCCGCCGCAGCGCTGGACGCCCAGCTTGGCGAGCTCGCCTGCGAATAGCATCTCGGCCAGCCCGGTCTTGGGCCACCATTCGCTGCGGGTAAAGTATTCGCTGGTGAAGCTGTGCCAGCCGCTCGCCTGATAACCCGCTGCGGCGTAACGCTTGGGCAAGCAATCGGCCCGGGCATAGTCGAAGGCCTGGTAATCGGCCCAGACCCCGCACAGCTCGCGCAGTTCGGCGCTGGTAGTCGAGCCATAGTACGGCGAAGTCCCCCGGCTGACATCATAGCGCGCACGCCATTCGGGGCGATTCCAGTCCTTCTCGAACAGGCCGAGTTCGGGCTGCGAAGCGGGCATTCCCATCGCCTCGACCAGTACCACAACCAGGTGCCGCTGCTCCGGGCCGGGCTGGGCCAGACCGGCCTGCTGAACCGCGGAACTGAACGGCGCCTTAGGGTCGGGCAAGCCCTGGTATGACCCTGCGGTGCTGGCGGTAACGGCATTGTCCAGATTGACCAGCGCCAGCACGGCCAGCACGCCAAAGCCGTAGTGGCCAAGGTCCCAGCCGCGCGGCACGCGCGGGGCCAGCAGCCAGGCCGCAATCATCGCGCCCAGCATCACAGCGGCGCCCACCACATATTCGGGCGAGCGCAGCGGTCGCACTTCACGCAGGAACGGCATCAGCAGCTCGGCATTGAGCAGCGAAATGTTGAACGTGGCGCCCAGGTAGATCGTCACCAAGGCCAGGCACATGGCCAGCAGCAAGGCGCGGCGCAGTGCCAGCCAGGGCAATTGCGCCGCCACCAGCGCGGTCAGGCCGAACCCCAGCCAGTAGCGCCCCATCGGCGGCCCGCCCAGCGGCCACATCAGCATGACCGGCAGGAATGGCAGGCACAGCCAAACCAGCACCCAGGACCACGGCATGGCCCGAAACAACGAAGAGCGGAAAACTCCCATCGGCTCCCGCGCTAGGCCAGCATGGTTAATTTCGGGTTTCAGAGCGTGACCGAGCCTTCGATGCAGGTCACGCAGTGCCCGCCGACATGAACGTCGCCGCCTTCGATCCGCACCGCGATCCAGCCATCGCGGCCCAGTTGGCGGCCCTGGCTGGCCACGTAGCTGTCGCCGTCGCCGATCTGACCCATGGTCAGGCGGTAAGCCCCGACCGCGGCATTGCCGCTGCCGCAGACCGGATCCTCGGGAATCCCGTCGCCGGGCGCGAAGCTGCGGACCACGACGCAGTCACCATCGCGCGCGAACACCGTCGCTCCGGTCATCCCGGTGCGTTCGTAGTAGGCGGTTAGCCGGGCAGGATCGTGGGCCAGGTTTTCCAGCGCCGAAATCTCGGCCAATTCGGCGACCAGCCAGATTGGTCCGACATTGACCGCATGGGGCCTGCCGATCAGCTTCACTCCCGCACCCAGCCAGGCCGAAGCCTCGCTGTCGTCCAGCTCCTCCAGCGCATAGCGGGGCAAGCGGAACGAGACGCCGTTATCGCCAACAGTGAGCTCGACCAGCCCGATCCGGCACTGCTGCACCAACCGCCCGTCGCTGGGTGTGGCCAGCCCCGCTTCGATCACGGCGTGCGCGGTGCCCAGCGTCGGGTGTCCGGCAAAGGGCAGTTCGGCCTTGGGAGTGAAAATCCTGAGATGATAGTCAGCGCCCGGCATTGTCACCGGCACCACAAAAGTGGTCTCGGACAGGTTGGTCCAGTTGGCGAAGGCCTGCATCTCGGCATCGCTCAGCCCTTCGCCATCGAGCACAACCGCCACGGGATTGCCTTTGTAGGGAACCTGAGTGAAGACATCGACCTGAGCGAAGCTACGGCTGCGAGGCATTTTTCGGTTCCTTTTCCATCCCCCCAAACCCGTTCGTGCCCCGGGGAGTCGAGGGGGCGCCGGGGGGGCTGTCCCACGACATAGCGCGGGACGGAAGCTTTAATGCTGGGGCGTTAACGT
>JANPMA010000067.1:0-7756 GCA_031422595.1 Novosphingobium sp.
GCTGGCATAGTCGCGTTCGACATTCGAGTGCGCGGTCCAGGCGTAGCTATCGTTGCTGTGCGCGATCAGCCCGATCTGCCCGGCGGGGTTATAGGTCACCGCCGCGCCGACCGTGCCGACCTTGCCGATCGTATGGTCGGCGGCGGTACCAGCGAGATTGATCGCGATCCCTTCGGCGCGCCCCGCGCTGTCATAGGCAAAGCTGCGCGACGTGCCGTTGCCAAAGGCGATGCCGGTGAGGCGGCCGGTCGGGTTGTCGTAGCTGTAGCTCGCCAGCACGCCCACGCCGCTGGCCGCGCCGTTCTCACGGATCTTGGTGACGCGGTTGAGTTGGTCGTAGTCGTATTGGGCATAGAAGCCATCTAGACTCCAGGTCTGGCGCGTGCGGTTGCCATTGGCATCATACTGATAGGTCAGTGTGCCATAGGCCTGGGTTTCGGTGAGGAAACGCCCGAACCCGTCGAAGGTGTAAGTGTTGTTGATCCCGTCGCTGCGCAGCTCCTTGGTTTTGAGGCTGCGAAGGTCATAACCCGAAGTGACAACCGCCTCGCCAGTTGGGGTACGGGTGACCTGGCGGTTCAGCGCGTCAACGGTGATAACGATCGCGCTGGGCACGGCGGTGGTATTGTCGCGCAGCCGCGTGGTCAGAACATTGCCATTGGCGTCGTAATCGTATTCCTCAAAGTCGGTCGTCGAGGGCGTCTGGGCATAGACCTTGTCAGGGAAGGTCCAGCGTTTGAGCCGGTCATGGCCATCGTAAGTATAGGTCGCCTTGAACCCGCGCGCATCGGTGACGCTCGCCTGCTTGCCATTGGCGGTGTAGGTGTAGCTGACATAGTCGCGCTGGAGCGGAGTGCCGACGGCTTGCTGGACTTTGACCAGCTTGGTCGGATCGCCGGGTATGTAGGTGCTTTTGGTGATCCGGTCATTGACCGTCAGGCCATTGACCGTGGCGGGCTGGCCGAGCGTGCAGGCTGAAACCGGTGGGGTAGCGAACTGCGCTGGGTTCATCCTGACTGCGGTACAATCGAGCGTGCCTGACGCGGTGTAGCTCATCTGGGTGAGCGAGACGGTGGTGAGCGCAGCATCCTTGGCCCGCGTCGTCAGCTTGCGGCCCATCGCGTCGTAGGTATTTTCAACCGTGGCATTGACTGTAAAGCCAGTCCAGTTGGCTGGGGCAACTGTCTCAGCCTGCCAGGCGGTCAGCGATCCGCTTTCCACCTTGGTGAGGTTGCCCGAGGCATCATAGGTGTTGCGCACTGCCAGAAAGGCAAAGGGTGCCACCCCATCGGCATCGGGCGCGATCGTGCCGGTGACCCGGCCCAGCGCGTCGTAGCGGGTGTAGCTGGTGTAACTGGTCGGCGCGGCCTGGGCGAGCGCCTGGCTTGCGACCAGCGCGGTGCCGAGCGCGGCGAGCCCGGCGCCGAGGCGCAGGCAGCGGTTGCGGCGCTGGCTCATGGGCACACCGCCAGGCCAGCCTTGGGCTGCGTCTCGCTGAGTTTTCGCCCGTTGGCGTCGTAGGTGTAGCAGCTCCGCAAGGTCTGCCCGTCGGCGGTCACCGCCACTCCGCGCGGCAGCAGGTTGTTGGGTCCGCTATTGGGGCCGTAATCGTAATCGGTGATCACCTCATCCGCCGCGCCGCCAACGCAGGTCTGGCCCGAGGCGGCGGTCTTGCGGCAACTGCGTTCGCGCACCAGCACCCAGACCGGCGAGCTGGCCTGACTGTAAGTGCCGCCCGAGTTCTTGATCCAGGCATAGCGCTGGGCATATTCATAACGCGTCTGCGGGCGGATCAGCGGCCCGGCGGCATCGACTTGCACCGCCGGCAAGGTCTTGGTCAGCACGCCGCCGTGGACAGGATCGTAGGTGAAGTCGGTCTGATTGCCTTTAGCGTCGATGCGGGTGATCGGCTTGTCACAGAGCACCGTGGTGGCGAAACCGCAAAGGGTGTTGGGTGTTGATCCGCCCTGGAATGTCTGACTTGTCACTTTCGGATTGAGGCCGCTTCCGACCTTGGGCACCTCCGTCACGACCACAGCGTTACCGAGCGAATCCCGATCGATTTGCAGGATGTTGCTTTCAGGGTAAGTCGCTTTCCAAAGATTTACACCGCTGTAAGTGAAGGTGTTGGGCCCTCCACCCGGTGCGGTAATGCGCTGGACGAGGCCGCCTTGATAATCTGCCACCACGCTAAATCCGGGTCCGTTCATGGTCGATTTTGTCGTGGCAGATGAGCCGCCGAATTTGAACGGGAGTTCAGGGTCACTCTCAGAAAATTCGTAGTAATAGGTCCAGGTATTGCTATTCGCATCGGTTTGGATGCGAACCTGATCCTTCATGGTTCCATTGACCGGCTCTCCCGGCTGCGTTCCAAATGTGTTGGCAACCTCACAAGCGGACGAATTGGGCATCGTGATGCAGGTGGGGAAATTCCCTTCGAAGCCGCCCCAGGTCAGACTAGTGGTCCGCCCCATCAGATCGACCATTGAGGTTGGTTGCAGCAGTCCATCGCTGCGCACAGTGTTGTTGATCGTCACCACATAGTTTGTGGCAGAACAAGGCGTGCTCGCAGTCGCATAGGTCTGCGTCAGATTGAATCCGCAGATCTTGACCTGCGCTCCGCCGTTCAGATACTCATAGCGCAGTGCGTAGCCGCGATTGCTTTCGGCATAGAGCAAGCGGTCATTGGCATCGAAGGTCACGTTGATTCGCGAGCCATCGGCGGAGATAACCGAAGAGATGCGCCCGTCATAACCGCCATTGATCGGAACCAGATTGCCGAACTCATAGCGGGTGCCGGACTTGTCGGTCAGGACAAACATGTTGCCTGACTTGGTGAGGCTCCAGCCTTCTGACCCTGGATTGTAAGTGTTGGTATAGCCGTTGAAGGTGCCGTTGACGTAGCTGGCGCGAAAGCCAATCGTGCTTGAATTGGAGCCCTTTAGGTAGGACAACTTGATTGGTCGGTTGCCCTGCTGAACCAGTTCAACCTTGTTTCCGAGCGAAACGGCCGGGTTTCCCATGTTGACATAGACCGCGTCGATGAATGCTCCGCTAGAAGTTTGATCCACCCGCCGATAAACCGATGCCGGAAACCCAAAGCCCGCGTGATTGTACCCCCGCTCTGCCACGAACGGACCCATTGCAAAACTGAACAGCCAGTAACTGAACCGGCCGCTTTGCAGATTCACGCCTAGGGGCGAGTTGGTATATTGCTCTGGAAAGTTGTCACGAAAGTCTTGCGCGACAGCTGCTTGCGAGGTGAGTCCAAGGACGGCGGCAGCGGTGAGCGCACCGGCGACGCGAAAGGATCGACTTATCACTGGCACGCCGCACTTCCTCCGATAATGATGTGAACCGAGCCAGTGGCTGTACCCCCGCGCCCGTCCGAAATGGTGTAGTTGATCCAACCGTGGTTGTAGGGGTTTGGCGGATACGCCGACACGCTGATCGTCTGTGGCGTTAGGATGTAGACATCCGCGATACTTGAGGTTGTGACCGAGACAATCGTTAGTGCGTCCCCGTCCGGATCGGTGTCGTTCACCACCAGACTGGCTGTGGCTGGGACACAAGCCTGAACGTTCATAACATCAGTGTTGGCCACCGGCGGGTTGTTCGGAGCGGGCGGTGGCGGGGGCGGTGGCGTTCCGGTCGGCGCCGGCACCGGCTCTGGGCAGGTTGCGCCAGCGCCAGCAGGATCGGACCGGTACCGCGTCCGATTGTCGTTCTCGTCAAAACAGGTCGAGTGGATTTGGTTGTTGTTGACGGTCCCGGCGTAGCTCACCCGGACAAGGCGTCCCAGATCGTCATAGCTATAGGTGATCGTTTCACCTGCAAATGCCACTGCGGCGCAGAGCGTTGTCGTAGCAAGCAGCGCGGCGATACGGAGCGATCTGGTCATGCATTATCCCCAAAAAGGCACACATATTCACAGCCGAAACCATTACGTTCCGGCTAGGCGCGACTCGTTATTCTTCTTGGGTTGCTCGGCGAACCTATCGAATGTGCGTATCGTGGCAACATGATATTGAGTGGATATGCTTATTACTGTGGAGAACAGCCTCTCGTGAGCTCCACATTCAGTTAGGCGACCTGCTTTGCTGGTTGAACCACTCTTGCCAATCTCCGTCAGTAGCGCTTGTGAGTCAGGCGCGGGGGCATGTCCGCACTATTGCGCTTCAGAGCGAAGGGCCGATTTGCTGCCAATGGAGCGCCTGGCCTAGCCAACTGCGTTCTTGCTAGGCCAGTGAACAATCTCCGTTCCCTTGCGCAGCGTGTCCAAATAGTCCGCCCACCATTGCGCCATCTCGACACGCTCGTTCCAGTGCGCCCCGCGATGATAGGCGGCGCGCACCGCGTCCTTGTCTTTGTGTGCCAGCGCGCGCTCGATGGCGTCGGACGACCACTTGCCGGATTCGTTCAAGAGCGTGCTGGCCATCGCCCGGAAGCCGTGCGCAGTCATATCCTCTTTGGTATATCCCAGCCGCCGCAGCGCCGCGTTCACGGTGTTTTCGGACATAGGCCGGGCAGGCGTGCGGATCGACGGGAACACATATTTGCCGTCGCCGGTCAAACCGCGCAGCGTTTCCAGCAAGGCCAGCGCCTGCTTTGCCAGAGGAACAACATGCTCCAGCCGCCTTTTCATTTTTTCGCCGGGAATGCGCCAGATAGCCGCGTCGATATCGAATTCGGTCCATTCGGCGTGGCGCAGTTCGCCCGGCCTCACAAACAGCAGCGCCGATAGTTGCAAGGCGAGTTGAGTCACCGGGCTGCCTTCATAGCCATCAATGGCGCGCAGTAGCTCGCCCGCCTGTTTCGGCTCCAGGATGGCCGCGTGATGCTTGGCCTTGTGGCTTACCAGTGCGCCGCGCAGATCGCGGGTCGGGTCTGATTTTGCCAGTTGGTTGGCGATGGCATAGCGGAACACCTGGCTGGCGAATTGCAGGGCCCGGTGCGCTGCCTCGGTGCGGCCCGTCGTTTCATAGCGCCGCACCGCCTCCAGCAATTCGAACGGCTCGATTTCAGCAACGGGGCGCTGGCCAATCGTCCTATCGAGCAATTTGAGCAACCACTCTTGCTTGGCCGTGGTGGCCTCAGCCCGGCCTTCGCGCTTGCCCTTGTCGATATAGGATTGCGCCACCGCCACGAATGAATTGGCGGCGCTAACCTTGGCCGCGTGCCGGTCGCGCCGTTTCTTTTCGGCTGGATCGGCACCGCTGGCCAGCAGCTTGCGCGCGTCGTCCCGCAGATCCCGGGCATCCTTCAGACTAACGTCGGGATAGCCCCCCAGTGACAGCTTGCGCTCCACGCCGCCGGGCGAACGATACTTGAGCCGCCACAGCCGCCCGCCGGTCGGTGTCACCAGCAGGTAAAGGCCCTTTTCGTCGGCTGCCTTGTAGTCCTTTGCGCCGGGCTTCAGTGCGCGGATTGCGGTGTCAGTCAGTGCCATTTGGGGGCCTTTCAGATCGAGCAATTTTCAAAGGCCCCCCAAAAGGCCCCCAGATTCGTCTGAATGTAGACGGTCAAAGGCGGACACCAGCGGTTAGGCCGGTGTCATTATTGGCAGATTTCTGGGGTTTTTGCAAGCTTTGGCGGCTGTCAGCGAACAAGCTAATGGTGCCCGGAGGCGGATTCGAACCACCGACACGCGGATTTTCAATCCGCTGCTCTACCAACTGAGCTATCCGGGCATCGCCAAAGCGATTGGAAGCGCGCCTATGGCGAACCGTCCAGCGCTTGGCAAGGGGGGTTATGCCTGATCTGCCTCTTCATCCAGCACTGGCGGACCGGGCAGCGCATAGCCATCGACGAGCCAGCGGACCAGGTCGCGGTCCTTGCAGCGGGTCGAGCAGAACGGCGCATGATCGGCGCTGCGCGGCTTGCCGCAGATCGGGCATTTGCGGTTGGTGTGCGTCATAGCGGCACCGCCTGGGCGAATGCGGCGCCCAGGGCAAGTGCAGGATTGCCTGCAACGCGCACCTCGCGGCCGCTGCGCCGGGCCAGCTCGGTCAGCCATCCGGCCTTGAGCGCCTCTTCGACCGAAGGATGGCAGGTCAGTAGCAGCGCGCCGGGCGCATCGACCTGTTCGGCCTGGCGCAGCAGGAACAGTGCCGCCGCCTGGGCCGGTTCGCGCGCGCACAGATGCAGCAGCGAAGGGCGCGTCAGGCGGGCAACTAGCTGAACGAAGCCGAAGCCGTTCATCGCGGTACGCTCGTGCGGCCAGTCACCCAGCGCGCAGTCCAGTGCCCCATCGACCTGCTTGCGGTCGTTCTTGTCGGTCAAGGTCGGGAAGTCGATCCCGATCGAACCGGCCAGATCGAGCCGCGCCAGCGCCTGGGCGATCGGCTCGACCGCCGCCAAGGCCAGGGCCGTCGGCGGCAAGGTGCCGTCCACATCGACCAGGGTCATCGCCGGTGTGGGCGTGATCGTCAGTCCGCCGCCGGGGAACGCCGCTTCGCCCGAGCAGGCATCGGCGAACAGGTCTTCCCACAGTCCGGCAGGGAAGCGGCGGACAATCCGTGCGCCAAGGTCCTGCGCCAGATCGGGGGCGGGACGCTCCGCCTCCTGGCTGGGGCGGGCCTGTGCGCGCTTGAGCCGGCCGCGCTCGGCCATGGCGCTGCGGGTGACCACCAGCCGCAGCGTGGAGCCTTCGCTGGCCTCGTGCGGCAGGCTATCGACCAATGCTTCCTCGCCGCTCGCAAAGCGCGCGGTGCCGCGTTTGGAATTGGCGGTGCGGGCGATCAGCCGCGCGTCCTCGACCAGCCCGGCTTCAAGCCCGCCGGGCCAGCGCAGCCGCGCCGCCAGCACCTCGCCGCGCTCTACCAGAATCGCGCGTTCCTCGCCGATCCCCAGTTCGACCAGCCACTCAGCCAAGGGCGAACCCCGCCGCCTTGAGCAGCGTCCGGGTTTCGAACAGCGGCAGGCCCATGACGCCCGAATGGCTACCCGCGATCCACGCGATCAGCCCTTCGGCGCTGCCCTGGATGGCATAGCCGCCGGCCTTGCCGTGCCATTCGCCGCCCTTGATGTAGGCGTCGATCTCGGCACCCGACAGGCGTTTGAACCGCACCACCGTTTCCGACAGGCGCTCGCGCAGAGTGCCGTCAGGCGCCAGAAGCGCGATCGCCGAAAGCACCGTGTGGCGCCGCCCGCTCAGCAGCTCCAGACAGCGCCGCGCGTTCGTCTCGTCTTCGGCCTTGGGCAGGATCCGGCGGCCCAGCGCAACCACCGTGTCGCCGGCCAGCACAAAGGCGTCGCCAGCGGGTACGGCCAGCGCCTTTTCGCGCGCCATGCGTGCGGCATAGGGGCGCGGCAGTTCGCCCTTAAGCGGGCTTTCGTCGATATCGGCAGCGGCGATTGCCGCAGGCTCGATCCCCAGCCGCGCGATCAGTTCGCGGCGGCGCGGGCTGGCGGAGGCGAGGACTAACCGGGGGGCGCTCAAGCGCTAGACTGGCCGGGACCGCCGCGGCCGGGCATGAAGCGATAGGTGATCCGGCCCTTGGTCAGATCGTAGGGGGTCAGCTCGACCAGCACTTCGTCGCCGACCAGCACGCGGATGCGGTTCTTGCGCATCTTCCCGGCGGTGTGGCCAAGGATCTCGTGATCGTTTTCCAGGCGGACGCGGAACATCGCGTTGGGCAGCAGTTCAACCACTTGCCCGCGCATTTCGAGTAGTTCTTCTTTCGCCATCCGCGTCTAGTTTCCGTTGTTGAATATCAGCATTGCGGCGCCCCATAGCCGTGCGGCAGCAAAAAGG
>JANPMA010000068.1:0-3693 GCA_031422595.1 Novosphingobium sp.
ACCCAGGGGCAGGAGATCGACTTCGCGCTGCTGGTCGATGGCCTCGCGGCCGAGCGCGAACAGGGCATCACGATCGATGTCGCCTACCGCTTCTTCAATACCGAAAAGCGCAAGTTCATCGTCGCCGATTGCCCCGGGCACGAGCAGTATACCCGCAACATGGTGACCGGCGCTTCGACCGCCGACCTGGCGGTGATCCTGATCGATGCGCGCAAGGGCGTGCTGGTCCAGACCCGGCGGCATTCGTACCTGTGCCACTTGCTGGGGATCCAGGGCCTGGTGCTGGCGGTCAACAAGATGGACCTGGTCGGCTATGATCAGCCCACCTACGAAGCGATCGTTGCCGACTATGCCGCCTTCGCCAAGAGCATCGGGATCGAGAGCTTCACCGCGTTGCCGATCTCGGGCTTCAAGGGCGACAACATCACCGCGCTGTCAGCCAACACGCCGTGGTACTCCGGGCCAACGCTGGTCGAGCACCTCGAGACGGTCGAAGTCCAGTCCTCACGCGATGCCGAAGCTCCGTTTCGCCTGCCGGTGCAATGGGTCAATCGCCCGAACCTCGACTTCCGGGGCTTTGCCGGGCTGATCGCCAGCGGCGCGGTGAAGCCGGGCGATGCAGTGCGGGTGCTGCCATCGGGCAAGACCAGCACGGTCAGCCGGATCGTGACTCTGGATGGGGACCTAGACGAGGCCGTCGCTGGCCAATCGGTTACGCTGTGCCTGGCCGACGAGATCGACTGTTCGCGCGGCGATGTGATCGCGGCGGCCGACGACCCTCCCGAAGCCGCCGACCAGTTCGAAGCGACGCTGGTCTGGCTGAATGACGAGCCGCTCCATGTCGGGCGCGGCTATTGGCTGAAGCTGGGCACGCAGACTGTTTCGGTCACCGTCCAGCAGCCCAAATACGCGGTCCAGATCAACACGCTGGAGCATCTGGCGGTCAAGACGCTGGACCTGAACGCGATCGGGGTGGCCGAGATCACCACTGACAAGCCGCTGGTGTTCGAACCCTATACGACAAACCGCACGCTGGGCGGCTTTGTGCTGATCGACAAGCTGACCAACGCGACGGTCGCCGCGGGCATGCTGCACTTCAGCCTGCGCCGCGCGCAGAACGTCCACTGGCAGGCGATCGACATCACCCGTGAGGCCCATGCCGCGCTCAAGAACCAAAAGCCGCGGGTGCTGTGGTTCACCGGCCTTTCGGGGTCCGGCAAGAGCACGATCGCCAATGCAGTAGAGAAGCGGCTCACGCTGATGAACCGCCACACCTTCCTGCTCGATGGCGACAATGTCCGCCACGGGCTCAACAAGGACCTGGGCTTTACCGAGGCGGACCGGATCGAGAATATCCGCCGGGTCGGAGAAGTGGCCAAGCTGATGGCCGATGCTGGGCTGATCGTGCTGACCGCCTTCATCAGCCCGTTCCGCGCCGAGCGCGAGATGGTCCGTTCGATGCTGCCTGAGGGCGAATTCATCGAGATTTTCGTCGATACCCCGCTCGAAGTGGCCGAGGCGCGCGATGTGAAGGGGCTCTACAAGAAGGCCCGCAGCGGCGCACTCAAGAACTTCACCGGGATCGACAGCCCCTATGAAGCGCCCGAAAACCCCGACATCCGCGTCAATACCGTTGAGATGACGGTTGACGAGGCCGCCGAGCATATCGTCAAACTGCTGATGCCGCTCAAATGATGACCGACGCCGAATTGGCCGCGCATCTGGCGCACCATGCCGGGCAGATCCTGCTCGAAGTGCGCCGTGCGGGGGTGTTTGCGGGCAAGTCGCTGGGGCTGGCGGGCGACCAGACCGCCAACCAGTTCCTGGTCCGCGCGATCCGCGAGCAGCGGCCCGAAGACGGCGTGCTCTCCGAAGAGGAAAAAGACAACTACGAGCGCCTCGCCCATTCGCGCGTGTGGATCATCGACCCGGTCGATGGCACCCACGAATATGGCGAGGAACGCAGCGACTGGGCGGTGCATGTCGGGCTGGCGATCGATGGCGTGGCCGAGGTTGGCGCGGTGGCGCTGCCGGGGCGGGGGCTGGTGCTGCGCACCGACCAGCCGCTGCCGCTCCCTGAACCAGCGGAACCCCCGCGCATGCTGGTCAGCCGCACCCGTCCGGCCGCCGAGGCGGTCGCGGTGGCCAAGGCGCTGGGCGCCGACTTGGTGGCGATGGGCAGCGCCGGGGCCAAGGCCATGGCGGTGGTGCTGGGCGAGGCGGAGATCTACCTGCACACTGGCGGCCAGTTCGAATGGGACAGCTGCGCCCCCGTTGCCGTTGCGCGCGCCCACGGCCTCCACGTCAGCCGCGCCGACGGTTCACCGCTGACCTACAACCAATCCGACACCTACATGCCCGACTTGCTGATCTGCCGTTCGGAATGGGCGGACCGCGTACTCGCCGCGGTCCGCGCTATTGGCTAGGCCGGTATCGCGTTGAACGGTACGCCCTTGTCAGGGCGGTGGTCCTGCGGCAGGCCGAGGATCTTCTCGGCGATGGTGTTGAGCAGCACTTCGTCCGAGCCGCCGGCAATGCGGCCCGTGGGCGCGTTAAGCCAGCTGGTTCCCCAATCGGTCTTGACGAAAGCATGCGGATCGAAGGCCAGGCCTTCGTTGCCCATCAGGTCCATTGCCATTTCAGACAGCTTCTGCCGGCTGCGCACCGCGACCAGTTTCTGCAAGGACCCTTCGGGCCCCGGCTGCATCCCCGCCATCATCATCGCGAAGGCGCGCTTGGTGATCGCGTCTAGCCCGCCGCGCATCGCGTGGTTGTGGGCAATGGCAGAGCGGACGCGGCCGTCCTCGATTGCCGGTTTGCCATTCAGATCGACCCGCTTGGCCAGCTTGACGAATTCATCGAGGTGCGGACCGAACCCACCGCTGTCTGTGGCGATGTAGCGTTCGATCATCAAGGTATGGAGCGAGACACCAAAGCCCCCGCCAACCGCGCCGAGCCGCTGGCTGTCTTCAACCCGGACATCGTCGAAGAACACTTCGTTGACGTGGCTGTCCCCGCCGGCCAGCTTGATCGGGCGCACTTCAACGCCTTTTGAGCGCATGTCGATCCAGAAGTAGGTCAGCCCCTTGTGCTTCTCCACCGTGGGATCGCTGCGGGTGACGATAACGCCGTAATCGCAGTACTGTGCCCAGGAGGTCCAGATCTTCTGGCCGTTCATCTTCCAGCCGTTGCCATCGGGTTCAACCTTGGTGCGCAATGCCGCAAGGTCCGATCCGCCCGAAGGCTCAGAGAACATCTGGCACCAGATCTCCTCGCCGCGCAGCGCTTTGCGGACCCGCTCCTTCACGAACTCCTTGTCCTCGCAATAATGCATCAGGATCGGCACCGGCATGCCCAGCGAGATACCGAAGAAGTGCACCGGCATGCCCAACTGCATTTCTTCTGAATCGAAGGCGATCTTATGGAGGTGGGTCAGCCCCTGCCCCCCGATCTCGACCGGCCAGTTGATCCCGGCGAACCCGGCATCGTGCTTGGCTGCCATATATTCGCGGCCCAGCGACAGGTCTTGTTCCACCGAGTTGCCCTTGCGGGCATCACGGCCATATCTTGGGGCCATGCCGGTCAGGAAAGTGCGAGCCTTTTGACGGTAGGTTGCAAGGTCGCTCATGCCACTTCTCCTGCGAGACGATCGACCAAGAGGTCTTCCCAAAAAACAAGGTTGCCGCATTCCAC
>JANPMA010000069.1:0-5754 GCA_031422595.1 Novosphingobium sp.
GTTTCGGCAAATATCGCTATTTCCGTTCAGCCGGGCAAGCGCGGCGATGAACGGAGCCGGGCGGCGCGGGTGAAGCAGAGCTATTCCGGTGCCGCAGCCCACCCCTGGCCAACCCCCGCAGGCCACAAGACTGAGCCCGGCAACCTCGCGGTTGCCGGGCTCAATTTTTTAGCCAGTAAAGGCCGGGCAATTACGCCGAAGCGAGATTGACCGCAGACTTCTTGCCATTGCGCCCGGTCTCGACGTCGTACGACAGGCGCTGCTCCTTGTTGAGCGTCTGCATGCCGGCCGACTGGACCGCGCTGATGTGGACGAAGCTGTCCTCGCCGCCACCCTCGGGCGCGATAAAACCATAACCTTTGTCGGTGTTGAAAAATTTGACGGTGCCGATCGGCATGATGCGTTCCTTTCAGGAAACGTATGATCCGGCCGCGACAGTGCGACCGGGGGAGTGCGAGAGGTCGTGTCGGTGAAAGGAAGTCGTCGGTTCGGTGCGGTTTCCCGCGCCGGGCGTGCGAAGTCAGTCATGCTTAGGACGTCAGCGAGGGGCGTGTAGCATGGCGATCCGCGTTCGCCTAATCCCTTGGCGCCTAATCCCTTGGCGCCTAATCGCTTGGCACCTAATCGCTTGGTCCCACGGGAGATTGCTTTTGCCGCCACCCCGCATCCTGGTCGATGCCGACGCCTGCCCGGTCAAGGACGAGATCTACGCGGTCGCCTATCGGCGCGGGGTGGCGGTGACGATCGTGGCCAATTCGTGGTTCCGCGTGCCGCAGCATGCCCTGATCTCGCGCGTCGTGGTCGATGGCGGGTTCGATGCGGTGGACGACTGGATCGCGCAAGCCGCCGATGCCGCCTGCGTGGTGGTGACCGCCGACATCCTGCTCGCCGACCGCTGCCTCAAGGCCGGGGCGCAGGTCCTCTCCCCCACCGGCAAGCCCTTCACCCATGCCAGCATCGGCGGGGCGATTGCCACCCGGGCGATAATGGCCGACTTGCGCGCCAGTGCTCTTGGGGCAGGCGAGGCGATCGGCGGCCCGCCCCCGTTCCGCAAGGAAGACCGCTCGCGCTTCCTCCAGGCGCTCGATACCGCGCTGGTGCGGTTGGCACGGGGCTGAAGGCGGCCGGACCGCCTAGCCACAGTCCTCCAGCTCGGCCGCCGCCCAGCGGCGCTTGAACAGCGGCTGACTTGCCCCGGTTTCATAGAAAGCCTCGGTAAATCCGCCATCGCTGTGCAGCGTAACCAGCGCGTATCCGTTGCGCACGCGCGGATTGAGCGGTTTGGTGCCGCTGGTATCGGGCAGTTCCGGATCGGGGGTGTGGGCGTAATAGAGGATGTTGGACAGCTGCTTGCCATGCTTGTCTTCCAGCCCCCAGGCCTTGCCGAACGGGATCGCTCCGTGGCCGCAGCAGCGCCCCTTGGTCGGATAGGTAATCACCGGCTTGGAGTTGAAATCGCGCAACTTGTCATAGACGATGCCATTGTGGACATGGCCCCAGTACCAGACGGTCGGCGGCCGCTTGAGGGCCGCCAGCACCTGTTTGTAGAGCTTGGTCACCTGGCCGTTCAGGGTACCACCGCCGCTGTGGTGGGTCATCACCATGATCGGACCCTTGTGGCTGCTGAACTTTTCAACCCACTGGATCTGCCGGTCCAGCGCACAGGTGCCGATCGCGCCTGCCATGTACATCTTGCGGCCATTCTCGGCGTCCGAATAATAGGCCGAATCGAGGCACAGCACCAACCAGGGGCCGTATTTCAGCGCATAATAGCTCTTCCCGGCTTGCGCCGCGAACTTGCCGCCCGCTTGCAACGCGACATCGAAATAGCCCGTAGCCCCGCCATACATTTCGTGGTTCGAATTGAGCGTGAAATTTCGTCCGTTCTTTTGATCGGGCCAAAGATTGTAGAAGTTGTCCCGCTCTTCAAAGGGCAATGGCCGCCAATCCGTGCCGGCATAGTAAACATCGCCAAGATGAATCAGATAGTCGATCGGCGGCGATTTCGCGGGGTTGGTAATCTGTTCCATCACGCGCTGCGCCGGGCACTTGGCACCGCCTTCATCGGTGTAATACCCTGTGCCCCAATCGCCAACTATGCCCAGCACCGGATCCTTCGAACTATCGCCATCCTTGCGCGACAGCACAATCGGCACCGCTGGCCCATTGGCCGGCATGGCATGGATCAGATCGTGATCCAGCACATTGGCGACATAATTCAGCGCCGAAATCATCCATCCGGTATCAAGCTGCTGGTACTTCTTGTGGCCGTACATCGTCCCGTCAGGCCCCGGCGCGCCATAGTCCTTGTACTTCTGCTCAAGCCACTCGTAGTCCGGCGTGGTAATCTGGCTTGGCGGCACCCGTTTGCGCAGTTCTTCAAACGCCAGTAGCAGCAATGGATTGGTATCAATGATCAGCTGGATTTCCCACGGCAGTTTCCGCAGATTATGCAGCCAGTAGATGACGAAACCACCTTCGATATCGCCGCCAGGCGGGGAAACCGGGACTACTGGCGGATCGCGCAAGTAGGTGATCAGGGCAAGTGTGTCTTTCTCGCTCGCGACCAGAAAGGCGACCAGTTCGGCAAGATCGCTTTCAAGTCCCTCTGGCTGGACCGCCAGATGCTTATGTATCCGGGCCAGAGATTCGGTTTCACGCAGATCAACCATAGCATCCTCCTACGCGGCCCGGATTGGATGCTAGCAGCCGAATAGCAGTATCGGCAACAATCAATATTTACAGCAATTACTGCCGGTCATTTATCCAATTCATGAATTGGCGACATCGAATCGCTTTCCATCCGAATTTTTGCCCTGCTTGGCACCCGGGTCATTCCAAATTTCGGGAATTTTCAATTCATTTCTTGTAAAATGCTGAATCTGCTAGCTTATTTTGCGCGCCCGCAAGGAAGACCGCTCGCGCTTCCTCCGGGCGCTCGATACCGCGCTGGTCAGGCTGGCGCGGAGTTAAGCCGCGCCTTGTCGCGGTGGAACCAGTGGCCGGCCAGATAGAAGCAAGGCAAGGTCAGCAATGAAACCGCCGCCATCGTCAAGGCCGCCATGGTATAGGGCTGCGGGCTCTCCGCCGCGCGGAACATGTCGATCAGCCAGCCGGTGCCGGTGATCCCCACCCCCAGCCCAACCGCGTTGACGCACAGGATGTTGAAGGCCACCAAAGTCGCCCGGGCCGATGGCGGCGACAGTTCCTGGATCGTCGAAACCGAGGGGCCATAGAACGCGCAGAGCAGGAACACGCCGCTCGCCATCCCCGGTATGAAAGCCCAGGAATCCGGTGGAATCAGCCGGAACACCAGGCCAAATGGGGCAAGGATCAGGAACATCCAGAACAGCATCATCGCCCGCCCCGATTTGCGGGTGCGATACCACCAGTCGCCGGCAAACCCGCCAAACAGGCTGCCCGCCACCCCGGCGACAACCGTGACATAGCCGGTCAGCTTGGCAATCTCGGCGCGTTCAAACCCGCGTTCCTCAACGTACCACAGCTGGTCAAAGGCCGCCGCGCCCACCGCGACGTGCAGCGCCACCCCGCCAAACACTATCATCCCCAGCGCGGGCGAGGCTCGCAAGGCAGCGCCGATCTGGCCCAGATGGGCCCGCCAGCCCGGGCCGTGATGCCGCGGATGCGCGGTGCGCTTGTCACGCACCACCAGCATCGCCAAGGCCAGCACCAGACCCAGCGCGCCCAGCAAGTAGAAACAATTGCGCCAGCCGATCGTCGGGCCTAGGTATCCCGCCACCAGCAAGCTTGCCCCCGCGCCGATCGGCACCCCCAGGTAATAGAGCGAGATCGCCAGACCCAGTTCGGCCGACTTGAACCGATCGGCCAGCAGCGAGGCGGCGGCCGGGGTCAAGGCGGATTCGCCCACCCCGATCAGCGCGCGGGGCAAGGCCATCGACAGAAACCCCTTGGCCGCCCCACTCGCCGCGGTCAGCAAGGACCACAGCGCGATCGCCACCGCGATCAGCCGCCCGCGGTGCATTCGGTCGGCTAGCACCCCCATGAACAGCCCGGCCAGGGCATAGAAGGTAATGAAGAACAGCCCGGTCAGCAGGCCAAACTGGGTATCGCTCAGCCCCAGTTCGGGCTTGATGAAATTGGCAAAGCTGGGCAGCAGCTGGCGATCGACGAAATTGAGCACGTTGATCACGGTCAGCAAGGCCAGCAAGCCCCAGCGCGCGGCGGCGCTGTCGTGGTCAGGCTGGGGGGCAGGCGGGGCGGACTTCTCAAGCATCGGCGGGCCTCTCCTGCGGATCAGAGCGCAGCATGGGTCAAGCAAACCGGCTTGCCAAGCGGCAATCGCTGGCAGGCGCGCGGACAGCCTGTGACAGGTCGGTCAAAAAGATGACACCCTGTTCGGGCATATTTCGCATGAATAGCAGCGAGTTGCTTGAGAAAGGGTGACACATCGCCGATTTCAGGCGTCACCTTGCCCTGCATCGCCCCAGGCCGGGCCCAGTTCGGCCTCAAGCGCGTCGATCTCGGCGCGCCATTCCTCCCGTTCGCCGGGCATCGGCGTGCCGCTGCGGACCTTGACCAGCAACTCGGCGAAATAGCCCGACCATTTGTGCCGCATGGCGGTGCTCGTCCGCTCAAGCGGCACGAAATGGTGGTTGTGCGCCGAGAGCAGGAAAATCGTCAGCCGCTCGTCATAGTGCCGCCGGGTGCCGATCAGCTCACCCATGTGGTGGACCGGCATCTCGACCCCGTTGAGCGCCCGATCGAGCGCGGCCTGGTGCAGCGCGTCATGGCCCGATTGCAGCGCCGCCTCCCAGGCCAGATCAAACGGCTGGTCGCGCAGCCGCGCCTTGAGGCGATAGGCCGACTGCCGGCTCATCCCCGCCACCCGCGCCGCGGCGGCGACGGAGTGGGTCGAGGCGAGCTCGGCCAGAAACCGCGCCATCTTGGCGCGCGACCAGTGCGCGGTGCTGGTCTGCGGGATCAGGCGGGTGGAAGCGGGGCGAGCGGGGGAGATGATGGTTCGGTCATGCCCCGCAGGATAACCGATCTGGTTCGTGTAGGAAAATGGCGGCGGGCGGATGCGGTGCCGTGGCCCCCTCAGGTAGTGGCTATCAGCCGCGACCGAAACCAGCCGGCCAGTTCCTCTTCGCCGAGTTCACCGGCGGCGAGCGCCAGGACGATGGCGATCGCGTCGCGTTCATCGAAAGCGATGTCGCAGCGGTTCAGGATCAGGAAGACGCGCGCCAGCGTCCAGGCCGTTCGTTTGTTGCCATCGGTAAACGGATGGTTGCGGGCAATGCCGAAGGCATAGGCAGCGGCCAGCGCGAACAGGTCGTCCTCGCCGTAAGCCCAGCGGTTGACCGGGCGGGCCAACGCGGATTCGAGCGCTCCGGCATCGCGCACGCCGACCGGCCCGCCGTGTTCGGCCAGTTGGCGATCATGGATGGCAAGCGCAGCCTGCTCGCTCAGCCAGCGCGGTTCGGTCCGATCGGGCATTTACTTGGCGAGTGCGCGCAGGATCTTGCGATCCTTGCGCATGACTTCCTCGGCGATGGCCATGGTCTCGGCAAAGTCCGGATCGTGTGCCGACAGCCGCACCCCGTCGGGCGCTTCGCTGACATACAGCGTATCCCCGACCCCCGCCCGCAGCCGCGCGAGCAGCTCCTTGGGCAGGATGACTCCGGCGGAATTGCCGATCTTGGTGATCTTGACGGTCGCGTTCATACAGGCGTTATAACGCAAAGCGCGCCCAAAGGCAAGGCCGCCGCCTCA
>JANPMA010000070.1:0-14370 GCA_031422595.1 Novosphingobium sp.
GTCGCCGCCCGAACGGTCGGCATAACCGGCCAGCATGATCGGCACAGAAGCGCAGTTGCCATAGGCGGTAACAGCACTGTCAAGGATCGAAGCCGCTTCAGGTGTGATGTCCGACTTATCCCAGTCGAAGAACACGATGTAGGGGCCCTTGTTGCACGGCGGCGGCGGCGGCGCCGGAGCAATCTCCACCGGCGGCGGGGGCGGCGGGGGCGGCGGGGTCGGAACCGGTGCCGGCGGCGGCGGCGGAGCGCTGCCGAAGTTGTAGCCCAGCGTCAGCATCGCCGAATGCGAGCGGAAGCGGGTTTCCAACGGAAGCCCCCGGCCGCTGGTCAGCGCAACATTGTCCTGGTTGAAGAAGCGATACTTCAGGCCGATATCGACATTGTCGGTCACCGGATAACGGATCCCGGTGAGAGCCTGCCAGGCAAAGCCGCTGTCCGAATCGTTGAGGCCCGCGCCAGTCGAGAAGAACTTGGCGCGGCCAATGCCGGCACCGCCACCAATAAAGGCCTGCAGGCCGTCGTCGGCGCCAAAATCGAGCAGACCGTTGAGCATGAAGCTCAGGTCGCTGGCATTGCCATCGACGGGGGTGCGAGCGCCACCGGCGGGGGTGAACCTGTCCATCGACGCACGGCGATAGCTGGTTTCAGCTTCGAGGCGGAAGCCGCCGAAGTCGTAACCAACGATGCCGCCAACGTCATAGCCGGACTTCAAATTGGCGACGCCGGTTTCAAGGCCAGCACTGTCGATGAAGCGAGTAGCTTCGACGATCATCCCGCCGGCATCGAATTCGATGTACCAGGTGTCGTCACGTGCCAAGACTGGCGTCGCGAGGGCCGTTGAGGCCAGCGCCATCCCAATGATGAGTCTGCGCATGAGTGTTTTCCCTTAATTGATAGGATTGAGCCACCGAGTGCGCGGACGTCTAACTGCTGGGTTTTGGGCGTGCAAGCAGGCAAAGCTTGCTACTGTTGCAATAATGTCGCGTTTTGACGCGTCAATCGTAATAAGCGACCGGAACTTGCGCTGACTGGCGCGGAGTTCGATTCGGCCACACATCAATCGGGCTGGCCCGGTCAGCTTGCAGCGATGATTCCCGCAGTCGTCAGACTGGCGATCACAGCGGCAATGGCGGTGCGCGCCTCAGTGTCGATGGTTGTCCCGCCGCTGGGTTGCGCTGGACGGCTCGCAACCTGCCAACCGCTGTTGAACAGCACATCCTGGCCGGTGGTGCGATTGAGCAGACGCATTCCGTCGCGCGGTTCGGCAAACAGCCAGTTTCCGGCCTGGCGCATGGCGATCTGGCCGGCCTTTCCGCTCCATGCACCGCTTGCGCCAGCGCCGACCAGCCAGGACCGGCCATCGACGGGAGAAGCCGGCGGGGCCGCCTGTTCGGCTTCGATCACGCAGTGAAGCAAGGCATCGAGCCGGGCGGTGATTTCGTTGACAAAGCCTTCCTTCTGGGCCTGGCCGGCGAACAGCAGGGGCAAATCGAAACGCGGGGTCCGGTTGTCAAAAAGGGGGTCGGGCACGGATGATTCTCCAGTTTGAGGTCAGCTTGGAACGATTGTCAGCGCCGTGGAAACTCCCCGGTCACCGCGTTGGACAACGCTGAAAAACCCTGCGGGCAATGCGGCAAGCAAGGCCGCGAAGCTGGCGGCGTCGATCAGCAATTCGGGACTGGTAGCCTCCCAGGAGGCTATCGTCGCACTTTCGTCGCCAAAGCTGACCGTATAGGTTTCGGTTTGTTCATTGAGCGGAACGTCGGCGAAATCCTGCCATTGCCAGGCACCGCGCGCGCGGCGGGTCCAGCCGAGGTGGGTCGAGCCCTCGGGACCTTGCGTGGCTCGGCCATGAACAGGTGCAAGCGGACGAACTCCGATACCGCGTAACGCGATCGGGGAGGTGACCGGGACCGGATCACCCAGTCCGAGGGCTGCGATCAGCGTGCCCGGAGCCTCGCCAACGGCCTGCGGATCGAGCGCGATGCCGCTGCCGTCGAGGAGGATGAAGGGTTCACCCGCCTGGTGCGCGGCAAGCGCCGTCTCGGTGCCACCGCGACCGCGCCACAATCCCGACAGGCGCCACTGCCCGCTGCCCAGCGGCAGCGCGCTGGCGAACTGGATAATCTCTTGCCCAAGCAACGCGCGGTTGGCGCCCATCGCCAGCTGCCGCATCGTTGCATCGCCCAGCGCCAGATCGGCGCCGGCCAGCATGACAGTGACGCTGTGCTGGCGATCGAACAACAGCGGAGAGGCAGGAGGAAGTATCTCGAGCGCGGTCCCGATCGTCGCTCTGGTGCGTCCGCTCGGGCCGAGCAGCTGGAGTGCCCCGTCGCCCTGGTCAACATAAAGCGCCGCTCCCGGCCAGCCCGCGCCAGACGAAGAAACCGCTGCCAGGATCAGCGGGACCGACGTGCCGGGATTGCCGTCCCATGGCATTTCGCAGGCGGCCAGCACGGTCGGCGTGGAAATCAGGTCGGGCGCGGGATTGGCGCGCCCTGGATCGGCGGCGGCGGGCAATGCGGCCAGCGGCGAGAGCCGTGACAAGGCCAGGTCGATCCCCTGATCATGCCATTCCCAGCTGCTCACCCGCCATTTTCCAGGATGTCCGGGAACGCTGACCCGCGCACCGGGGCGGATCGCAGGATCGAGCTCGGTAACCCGCCAGGCGATGGTCTGGCGGGCCCACTCAGCGCGTTTGGAGGCATCGCCAACAAGCTGGCGCGCGGCGGTGGCGGTCATCGCTGCGGGCAAATCGATCGACCGGGGCTGGCCGGGAAGCGGTTTGCCCATCGCACGCTGGGCGCCGGGCTGGTAGTCCCGGTCGATATCGTAATAGCGCAGCACCTCGACCGGCTGGTCGCTTTCGCCGATGCGTTTACGGGAATAGCCTTCATTGCCCCCGAAATCCTCGCGCTTGGTCGAAGTCGCGGCATTGGGAAGCGCGATCGTAGCGACCTGCAGGCGGTCGGGCCGCAGCACCAGTTTGTCGTCGCAGGCATCGCAATCGAACGGATAAAGCGGATCGAGCGCGCCGAGCAGCTCGCCCAGAGTGCCTTCGCCGGAAATTCCCTCGATGCCCACAAGCTCCAACTGGGCATCGAAGTCTGCCAAGGTTTCTTCGAGCAGTGTCGCCAGCGACAGCGTACCTTCATCACCGATCACCTCGAAAGTCAGGGTCGGGATTCGGTTGCCGTATTCGGATAGTTGCAGGTCTTCGAAAACCGCATAGGCTAGGCCGCGATAGGCCGGGCAGCGGGCTGCGCCTTCGGCTGCGGCGAGCAGGGGGTCTTGCGGCTGGTCACCCTCGCCGGTGTGGAGGCGCAAAGTGCCGCCAACCTTGAGATCGCCGCCGGCACCGCGCAGCAGCTTGCCATCGGCCCAGATCCTCCCAACCGAAAGCAGCGGGCGGCTCGACAGCGCAACTGCGAAGCTAGCGGTATAGGTATAGGTGATGACCGTCGGGCCGTTCTTGCTGCCCTGTTTGTCTTTGCTTTCGATCAGATCGGTCGACCAGATGATCTGTCCCGGCACCCGCATCCGGCCATAGTGGCGCGCGATCGGCATGCCATAGCTTGAGGTGGTGATCTTGAGCTCGGTCAGCCGCGGGCCTTCCTGGGCTGATGGCTTGAAGATCATCGAATCGATTTGGCGCCCCACCAGCGCACCAATCGTGCCGCCAATCGGACCGCCGAAGATCGAGCCGACCGTGGAGAGGATAAGCGTTGCCATGGTATTGTCCTATCCGGTGCGCAGCAGGCGCCAGTGGTGGATGATTGTCCCGCCCGGCAGTGCGGCGTCGCGCACCACTTTGCGCAAGCCGGCATGGGCGTGGATCCAGCCGAGCTTGCGGTCGGCGATGGCGAGGTGGAACTGCGCTGGACCAGGCTGAAGAAGCAGTACGTCGCCCGGGGCAAAGCGCCCGCGCGCCAGCCGCAGCCCGCAACTCGCCGGATCGGGAAGCCAGCGATCAAGTTGGCGCAGGCGCAGCGGATAGCCGGTTGGAACGGTGATCGTTCTGCCAGCGCGCGCCATCGCGGCGGCCAGAAGGCCGATGCAGTCGAGCCCGGTTTCGGGATCGCGGCCGTGGAGGCGGAATGGGGTTCCGACCAGCTGTTCGGCCTCGCGGGCCAGGCGTCTGGCGGTCATTGGCCGGGCGATGGATAGCGGGTGATCTGGTCGTTCCCGGGCAGGAACGGCTCGCCATGGAAGTTGACCGCATTGGCGAAGCGGCTGGCGCAGGTGTCGAGCGTTCGGTCGCAGCCTTCGCGCAGCAGCACCGGGGTTCCGGGCGGCGGGGCAAGGTCAAGCGGAACTTCGAGCAGCAGCGCGCTGCCCAGCACTCCGGCGATTCCGGTGGTCAGCCCGGCAAAGGGCCCGCCCAACCAACGCAACTGTCCGCCGGTGAAATTGGAGAGGGCGCCCTGGACCGTGATAGTGGCCGCATTGCTGGCCAGATCGAAGGCGCTCAGCACCCCGGCTTGGCTGTACCGTGCCGCCGAAAGCGTACAGCCCGGCCCGCAGAAAGCGGCGCGGCAACCGGGGCTGGTGCGCGGTACCGGATCGCGCCTCAGCTCGGCCTTGCGCGAAACCAGGTCAGCCGCGAAAGTTCCAGCCTCCTCGGCAACCGCGCCGATCGCGCCGCGATAGACCACGTGGGTCTCCAGGCTTTCCCAGTCGACCAGCCCGATCAGCACCCGCGCGCGGTCAAACCGGCCGGTGGCAAGATCGAAGGCGCTGATCGAATCGTGGCTGAGCGCGCCCTGGACTTCGGCGCTGTCGGCATCGAAACCGGCGCTGCGGCGGATGGCGGAAGGGACCATCCCCGGCGCGGCGCGGTGGTTGACGCCGCCGAACCACAGATCACGGTCGTGCGCGGTGAAGCCCAGCGTCACCCCGTCGCGGCGGATCACCCGCCAGAACGTGGCCACCGTTTCAAGCGGCTGGCTGAACCAGATCCGGGTCATGCGTCGGCCTCGCGGATCTCGATCACCGGCACGCTGGGGGCCTCGCCCGCAGCAAAGACCGCACCGGAAACCTCCAGCTTGTCTTCGGCAAAGCGCACCGGGACATCAAACAGGAACCCGGCGCGCACTGCCTTGCCGGCGGCCGGCGGGCTGGCGAAGCGGATCACGCCGCCTGCCGCGAGCGACCAGGCCGTGCTGGGCGTGCCATCAAGGCTTGCCACCACACTGGCCGCGAGCGGGCGGGTGATCCGCCGCAATTGCAGCGCCTCGCCCTCGCCATAGGCCTTGACCAGCGCGAAGTCGGTCCGCACCCCGTCGCCGGTGCCGAGCAGCTGGTCGGCGGGGGCCGGTGTGCCGGTCATTCCGCTCGAACTGAAGTCAGTCGGATCGCGCAAGCGAAACCCGCGCGCCGCCCCGCGCCGGGCGCGAAAAAAAGCGAGTAACGCGCCCAGTTCCGCCTCGGAGCGGATCCCCGGACCGACATCGAAGCGCAGCCGAGCGTTCGACCACAGCGAATTGCGCCGCTCGAACCCCGATGCGGTCACCGCCACGCTGGTCGAAAACTCAGGGCTAACCATGGCATCGCGGCCCAGCGCGAGCGGATAGGGCAAGTCGTCGAAAGGCAGCATATCATCCTCGTCGCTGGGGGGAGGCAGGCGGACATATCCGTCGCGGCAGACCTGGGGCAGCGCCCAGACGAACCGCTCATGGGCCTGGCGCGTCGCGGCCTCATCGAGGCCCGCGTCAATCTGCCGCCACAGCTCGCGATTCGCCGGATCGAGCACGAACCCGGCGAGGTAGTCCTGCGCCGAAGGCGGATAGCCGAGCCGCGAAGCGAGCGCGGCATAGGCACCGCGGCGCAGCGCATCGGCCCCGGCGGTCAGCCAGTCATAGTCTTCGGCCTGGAGCCGGTCATAGGCCGGGCTGGCCCAGCTCGGGGGCAGGTTCATCCGCCGCGCTTCGGGCATGGCCGGGTCGAGCACGCCGGGCAGGAAGGTCAGCAGCAGCACTTCCGCCGAACCGGGAGCAGCGGCGGTGCGCACCGCATCGCGCAGCGCGGCGGTTGAGTTCGCCAGCAAGGCTCCGGCGGCATCGAGCAGACTGAGCTGGGCTGCCGAAAGACTGGCCTTGAGGTCGGCGATTGCAACCGGGTTGCCGCCAAATGCGGCTTTGGCGGCATCGTCGTAGAGGCAGGGGCGGCCATCGGCCATCACCCACCACCACGGCTCGCCAATCTGGAAGCGGACCGGCAGGCCAGCTTCTTTCATCAGCGCGACAAAACCCGCGCCCGCTGCCTGCACCCAGGCCATCGCCGCCAAACTTGCGGGCGATAGCAGCGCGGAAGGCGGGTCCCAGCCGGTGCGGGCCGGATCGCCATTGGCGGCGCGCTGCTGCCAGGCATCGGGGCAATGCTGGGCCAGCAGCTCGTAAGACAGCGAGAGGATCGGCGAAAAACCGGCGGCCTTGGCTTGAGCCAGGAAATTGCGATGCCAGGCCTTGGCCGGGGTGCACAGCGGATCCCCGCTGCCGGGCACCAGGAACTGCGCGCCGCTCGGGCTGAGCTGCATGAAGTGGCTCATGCCCAGATAGTGCAGCAGGCTGCCGCGATAACCCAGTTGCAGCGCATTGCGGATCAGCCGGACCGGGGCCTGGTTGGCGGCATCGTCATAGGCGGTGGCCATAGCCAGCCCATGCGGCGGCACCAACACGTCGCCGATTTCCAGCATCGCGCGGTGGCCCTCGCAAGCAATCCCGCTCATTTTGGCCCAGCCTTCAGCCGGGGCAGCCAGCGGCGCGGTGCTGCCCGCGACATAGCCAGGTGCGACCAGCGAAATGAACATCCGCTCGATATCGGCAGGGTCGACCGGATCGGCCTCGGCGGGGAGCAGGAAGCCGCCTTTCAGGTCCGAGAAATCGAGCGTGATCTGCGCGTCGGTGGCGCTGCCCTGGGCATAGTTCCACAGCCTGACGTACCATGTGCGCGGCTGCCCGGCGGCATCGCGCCCCTCGATCGTCAAGGTTGGCCCGTTGACCGCGTTGAGCGCAATGACTCCGCCCGATTTCCAGCGAAATTTGAGCCTGGTTCGGGCATAGTTGCGCTCGGTGGCATAGGCCAGCAGCGGGTGGTCGTAGCGATCGACGCTATCCCAGATAATCCCGGCCAGGTCGCCTTCGCGCAAGAACGTGGCATCGACGCGCAAGGCATCGGCAGCAATGGTGGTCAGCGCGGCCATCATCGGGCGCGGGAAGTTGACGGTCCAGAACCGCGGATCGAACCGCTGGATCCAGTCGCTGTCCTGCCCTTCGCGGGTTGCGGCAAGCCAGAAGGCCATGGTCCGGTGCTCCTTAGAGGTCTGACAGCGCGCGGCGCACGGCGCTGGCGACCTGGCGGCTCGAGCGCTGCAAGGCTTGTGGCGCGCTGGTTCCGGCGGGTGCCGCGATGGTGATCGATACCTTCACGTCGCGCCCGCCGCCGCGCAGCGCGTTCTCGATCCGCCCGGCGCTGGTCGGCACGAACAGTTCGGGGCCCTGCTCGCCCACCATGTAGCTGCGGCCGGGGGCAACCGGGCCGCCGGTGGCGCGGCCGGGCGAACCAAGGAAGGAAGCAAACAGGTTGCCGATAGACATCAGCGTACCCATAAATCCGCCGCTGCCTCCGCCTCCTCCGCCGCCTCCCATTCCCCCGCCCATCCCCAGCGAATTGAACAGGTTGTTGAGCGCGCGCGAGGCGATCTGGTCGATCACGTTCATCGCGATCTTGCGCAGGTCCTCGAACCCGATCGAGCCTTTGCGCAGCGCCGACATCAGCCCGCGTTCAAGGACGTTTCCGGCCTGCGCGAAGCCATCGACCAGCGTGCCGTCGAAAGTGCCGCGCATGCTGGCAACATCGGCGGCGAAAGCCTGGGTATTGGCCCTGACTTCAAGCATCAGGGTATCGACCGGGTCGGTCATTGTCGCGCTCCATCATGCGGGTAAGGTCGTGGCGGGCCAGCGGCTGGCTGTCCTGGGCATAGGGCGAAAGGATTGCTGCCAGTTCGGCCGGAGTGGCCTGCCAGAAGTCATCGGGACGCCAGCCCAGCAGCCGCGCGCCCAGCCCCGCCAGCCGCAGCGCGCCGGGGCCGAAGCGCTCGCTCATTGCGGATCGGGGCTGGCTTCGCCCTGCAGGATCTGGCCCAGCAGCACCCGCAGCGGCTGGCTGGCGGCAGCAAGGCCGCAGGCCATTACCGCCGCGCCCACATCCTCGCGGCTCAAACCCTCGCGCTCCGCTAGGCAATGCCAGAACAGCGCGACCATTTCAGCCAGGCGAAGCTGCCCCGCCCCAGCGCGCTCAACCAGCGCGAAGAGTGGGCCCAGTTCTTCTTCGGCCGCGACCAGCGCGGCGAAACTGGGGCGGAGCAGACGCGGCGAACCGGCCACGACCAGCGTGGTTTCGCCGCGAAACGGGTTGGCGGTGCGGCTCATGCCGAGGTTACTTCGCCGGAGCTTTCAAGCTGAAGCGTGTAGTTGCGCTCACCATTGAAATCGCCCGAGTAGTCGAGCTTCTGGACCAGGAACTTGCCTTGCAGCTTCTCGCCATCTTCAAAGCTCAGCTGATAGTCGTCGAGCGTGCCGTTCATGGCATTGGCGCGGACCTGAGCCTCGGCGGCGCTGCCGAGGAAGATCCCCGCCGCGCTGACCGAGACCGAGCGCACCCCGGCACCCGAAAGCATCTCGCGCCAGCCACCGCTTTCGTTGTGTGTGATCACCACCGGATCGCCGGCAATCGACATCTGCGTGGTGCGAAGGCCAGCAACGGTCTGATAGACGGCCGGCGTAGCACCGTTCGAAATCTTGAGCAGGAAGGCGCTGCCTTTCTGGGCGGTCATGGGGTTCTCCTTGGGTTCGACGGAGCCGCGCTCAGGCGGCGAGCAAGCGGAAGCGGTATTCGATCAGCACCGCGCGGGTGTTGGTGGCGCGTTGTTCGGCGCGGGCGCGCAGGAAGCTGAAGCTGACCACCTGGAAACCGCTTTGCGTGGACGGCAAGCTGGCGATCCTGGCCTCGATCGCGGCGGTCAGCGCGGCGGCGCTGCCCGGCTGGTCGCCGCGGCAGTGCAGTTCAAGCGCGATCCGGACCTCACGGCCGGTCACTTGCTTGGCGCTGAAGTCGGTGCTGGCCGAAGCGGCAATCGCCAGCCACGGCAGCGCGGTGCGCGAAGGGGCTTCCTCGGCAATCGCGTTGAGCTGGGCGGCAAGCGCCGGATCGGCGGTCAGCCAGGCCAGCAGCGCGGCGCGCAGGGACTCTTCCATCGGGCACTATCCTTTGGTGAAGCGCGGCCACAGCAGCGCGGCCTGGCGCCACGACGCCGCGGGATCGCGGCGGCGCAGCTTCAACTCGGCGATCCGGGCCTGGGCGACTATTTCGGCCAGCGCGGTGAGCCGCGCGGCGGCGGCGGAGAAGCTGGCGCTCATGCCAGCCGCAGCCGCCGCCAGGGTCGCCACAACGCAGCCACCGCAGCGGGCGGCATGGCGGCGCTGGTACTTTCGTCTTCGCGGCCGCGATACTGGAACGCGGCCATTCGCAGCACCCCGTGGCGCAGCCCAGCGGGCAGGCTGGCCCAATCGGCGGCGAGGCCAGCGGTAAAGCGCACCGCGATCCGTCCGGCGCTGCCCGGGTTGCTGACCCGGACCAGCCCGCCGCCATCGGCGTCGAGGTCGATCGCATAGTTGGCGACGGCCAAGGCAAAGCGTGCACCTTCGGCCGGCAGGCCGTCGATCGCGGTGATTGCCTGGACCGGGCGGGTGTTCAAGATCTGCCACTCGCAAGTCGCGGGCAGAATCTCCTCACAGGTTTGCTGCAGTGGCATCAGGCCGGTGAATTGCTCGCACAGCTCAAGGCTGGCGCGCAGCAGCGCGGTCAGCTGTGCGTCGTCGAGCGCGGTGGTAATGCCGAGCCAGTCTTTCAGCTCGGCCAGGGCCGCCGGCGCAAGCGCGGCAGGCGTGACGATTGCCCGCTTCATGGCGGTCTCCATCGAATAGGCAGGAAGGGGGCGCCCGCACCCAGGGGAAGGGGTGCGGGCGCGGCGGGGCGGGCGGGAGGGGACCGGCCCCGGAGCTCTTAGAGCGAGATTTTCAGCAGCTTGATCGCGTCGCTATCGAGCACCTGGCCGCCGATCCGCTTGGTCGCGTAGAAGTTGACGTAGGGCTTGTTGGTATAGGGATCGCGCAGGATCGTGGTGGTGCGGCGTTCGGCGATGATATAGCCGTTCTTGAAATTTCCGAAAGCGATCGGCAGCACGTTGGCGGCCACATCGGGCATGTCCTCGGCCTCGATCACCGGATAGCCCAGCAGGCGCGCGGGCGCGCTTTCATAGATCCCCGGCTGCCACAGGAAGGTGCCGTCGGCGGCCTTGAACTTGCGCACCGCGGCCAGCGTCTTGGTGTTCATCACGAAGACCGCGCCCTGGCGGTGACCGGAACGCAAGCTATGGACCAAGTCGATCAGCACCAGTTCGGGCGAGGTGCCAAAACCGGAGGCATTGCCGGACGCGATGTGCTGCAGCGTGCCGAAGGCACGGGTCGCATCGCCGGTCAGCGCGGTCGGCGCCTGGAGGAAGCCCTTGGGCTGGTTGGTGCCGCTGCCATTGACGAAGGCCGCGCCTTCCGCGCGGGCAAATTCGTTGGCAATCTCGCCCGCCAGCCATTCTTCCAGGTTGAAGGCGGCATCGTCGATCATCGCCTGGCTGGCCGAGGGGTTGGCATAGAGCTCGCCCGAGGGCGGGACGATTTCGTTGAACTTCGAGGTCACGGTTTCCGGCCGCGCGGCACCTTCGCTGACCCAGCCCGATGCGGCGGTGCTGTTGGTCACCAGCTTGCGATAGCCAGCCGTGCCGGTCTGGACCACCTGGGCGATTCCGCGGATCGGACTGACGGTCTTGAGCTGGGCGGCGATCATCTCGTCGATCTCGCGCGGTACGGCAAAGCCGCCGTCAGCGGCAACCGCGCCAGTCACCGACTTCAATTCGGCGGTGCGGCCGTGGCGCAGATAGCCGTCGACGAAGCCCTTGAGCTCGGGGCTGGCGCGGTCCCCACCGGCCAGTGCCGGGCGGGCGGCAGAGCGGCCGATCCGCTCGATCCGCGACTTCACTTCCTCGACATCGCTGCGCAGCGCGCCCAGCGCCTGCTCGGCCGCATCCTGGCGGGCGACAATATCGAACGAGGCGTCGAGCGCCTCTTCGGGCAGTTCATTATCCATGGGGCAGGTACCTTTCGTGTTGGTATCAGGGAGGGGATAGGCGTCAGGAAACCAGATGAACCCGCGCGCCGTGCTGCATCGGGTGGGAGACCAGGCTGATCTCGAACAGATCCAGATCGGTCAGATCGCGGCCTTCGGAATGATGCGAGAACTCGCGGGCGCGGTAGCCGAACGACAGGCCGGTCACTTGCCCGCGCTTGAGCGCGGCGGCGGCCCCGCCGGCCGGATTGTCGAGTGTCGCGACGACGCGCAAACCGCGCTCGTCTTCCTTGACCTCTTCGATCCAGCCGATCCGCTGGTCGGGGCGGTGCTGCCAGTAGAGCGGGAGCGGGCTGTTGCGCTCGGTCAGGCTGCGGGCAAAGGCCCCGCGCCGGATCGTGTCGCGCCCGGCGTCGCGTTTGTCGAACAGCGCGGCATAGCCGGCGAACCTGAGGCTCACTTGAGCAGGCCCACCGTGCCGGTGCGGTAGGCGATACCGACCAGCAGCAAGGCCAAAGCCCCGCGCACCACCCAGGCCACCGTGGCTTTCCAGGCCGAAGCTTTGGCATCGCGCCAGGCCTGCAGCAGCTGGCGCAGTTCGGACAGGTCGGCATGGGCGGTGGGATCGTCCAGCCCCATCCGCGTCAGCACCCGCTCAGCACCCAGCTCGCTCGCTTCCTCGATCATCGCACGTAGCGTGACCAGGTCCGCGCCCTCGTCCTCGGCCTGGGCGACCAGCCGGGCGACCATTTCGTCTCTGTTCATGAAACGTTCCTTCAAGCAGCCGGCGCAAGGCCGAGCATCGCGCGCTTCTCGTCATCGGTCAGGAAGCTGGCGGCGCCGATCTGGGCCCACAGTTTCTCGCGGTCGTCGGCGAGTGCCGGAACCTTGTCGAGGTCGATGCCGAGGCGTTCCTCTGGGAACCAGGTGACCAGCCCTTCGGCCAGCGCGCCCAGCAGTTTGGAGGCGAGCGGCAGCAGGGTCAGCCGCCACAACGCGCGGTTGGCCTCGCGGTAATTGGCATAGGTACTGTCGCCCGGCAGCCCGAGCAGCATCGGCGGCACGCCAAAGGCCAGCGCGATATCGCGCGCGGCGGCGGCTTTCAGTTCGGCAAAGTCCATGTCCGACGGGGTCAGGCTCAGCGCCTGCCACTTGAGCCCGCCTTCCAGCAGCATCGGCCGCCCGGCATTGGCGTGTCCGGCATAGGCTTCGGCCAGCTCGGCCTTGAGCCGTTCGAACTGGTCGGGGGCGAGCGTGCCGCCATCGCCAGAGTCATAGACCAGCGCGCCCGATGGCCGCGCGGCGTTTTCCAGCAGCATCCGGTTCCACAGCGATGCGGCATTGTGGGTCGCCACCGCCTCATCGGCAGCGGCCAGGCAGCCGGCCCCGTAATGATCGTCGGCCGGGTGGAAATGGCGAATGTGGATTACATTGGGCGCGGCGCTTTCGTCGAGCAGCGGGATCGACAGCGTGCGCTCACCCACCTTGTAGGCCAGAGCCTCGGGCCAGCCATCGCTGCCGGCCACCACAGAGACCCGCTCTGGCCGCAGGGCATAGAGCTCGACCGGGCGGCCCGCGCCGTCCTTGACCAGCTGGACATAGGCATTGCCGTGGAGCAGCAGCTGGCTGGCCAAGGTCTCGAGCAGCGATTGCCCGGCACTGGTCGCGGCGACCAGCGCCTCGAGCGCGGGATCGGAGGCCAGCAACGGCGCCCCGCCGATCCCCTCGGCCACCAGCCGCACCGCGCGCTGTGCCACCGGGTTCTCGAGGTACGCGCGCCGTACCGACCTCGCATAGTCGAACGGCGCCTTGGGATTACCCAGGTCGCCATAAAGCCACGGCGAAGAATATGTGCGGGCCAAAGGCACGCGCGGCCCGCCGCCCTTGAAGGCGGCAGCCAGCGATTGGAGGAAGGACATGGTTACACCCTTGGGGTTGCTGCCGCCAAACCACTTCGATCAATTTACTATTGACAGGAGTAAAAGGAGTAAAGTAGATAAACGGAGATTCAGGAGAAGAATGATGGAAACGACGACGATTGAAATTGATTTTGAGGTCTACAAACTCATTGAGGCGGAGCGTCAGAGCTTCAGCGAGAAGCCGCTCATCGCGTTGAGGCGCCTGCTAAATTTGCCGGAAGAAAAAACTGAGCCAACTCTTGCGAAGGCGGGGACATCAACTGGGAGGCCGTGGTCGGACGATGGTGTGGTGGTTCCGCACGGCTCGCTAGCAAGAATGGAATACGGTCGCGGAAGCCAACTCTACGAAGGAAGGTTTCTAGATGGAGCACTTGTCGTTGGGGAGGCCAAGTTTAACTCACTCTCCGAAGCTGCAAGCGCGCTTGCTAAGACTAGGGACGGACGCAGCACGAGTTTGAATGGCTGGAACTACTGGGAGGTCCAATTTCCTGGTTCTGACCGCTGGGATCTGATGGAACATCTCCGTCGTCGTGCTCAAGGCCAAGCGATTCTCTAGAGTCGCCTATCAACCCACCCAAACCCTAGGCATCCCGCGCCGTCCCAGCGCCAGCTCGGTCACCGCCCAGACCAGTGCATCGGCCCGATCGGGCGAGCGCCCCGGTCCCTGGTATTCGCCGCCCGCCAACAACCCGCACAGCTGGTCTTCCAGCTTGGGGAAGGTCCCGGCATGGCGCACGCGGCCGGCTTCGTAGAGCGCGGCGACGGGTTCGGCGCGGGCGCATTTGCCCTTGCTGGCGTGAACCAGCTTGAGCGGCAGCGCTATGTCGGCGGCGCGCAGCACGCTGGCGACCATCGCCCCGCCCTGGTTGGCCTCAGCAATCACGCGGTCGGCCAGCCAGTGTTCGGCGGCTTGCGCCACTTTGCGCGCCCAGCGTTCGGGGCTGGCGCGCTCCACGCTGCAATCGGCCAGTACGCGGACCAGGCCGTCTTCGTAAAGCGCGCAGACCACGATCCCGCAGGCATCGCCGTGGCTGCTGGCCGGAGGATCGACCGCTACCACGGTGCGCAGCGCCGGGCCCGAGGGCGCCGCGCTGTCGCGGGCACCCTCCAGCAAGGCACGGGTCCACAGCGCGCCTTCGATATCTTCGAGCAGTTCGCCGTCCAGTTCCTGCCGGCCCAGCGCGGTCTTGCCGAATTCGCGCTTCATTGCGTTGATAAAGCGCGGCGGCAGGTTGCGGCCGTTGTCTTGCGTCCGCCCGCGAGTGATTGCG
>JANPMA010000071.1:0-19041 GCA_031422595.1 Novosphingobium sp.
GGCGGCTTTGGCTGGGTAGAACGCGAGGGGCTTCGACAGGCTCAGCCTGAGCGGGATTTGAAACGCAGTCCACTCAAACCTGCTCAGGCTGAGCCTGTCGAAGCCCGCCGCCGCGCGCACTGCCGTTGCTCCCACCTCAAGCCCCTGTTAGGCTGACCGGCAATGATATTTCGGGGGAGCAAACCATGGACCGGCGGCTGACACTCTACATTCTGATCGGCATGACCTTGGGCGTGGTGGTCGGCTGGCTGGTGTTCACATTCATTCCCACCGGCGAAGTCACGATCTGGCCGTTCGGCGTGGAGGGCGATCTCAAGTCGCTTTACCTCAAGACCTTCGGGCTGCTTTCAAGCATCTTCCTGAGCCTGATCAAGATGCTGGTCGCACCGCTGATCCTCTCGACCATCGTGGTCGGCATCGCGCATATGGGCGATAGCACCGCGCTGGGGCGGATCGGGTTCCGCGCCATTACCTGGTTCATCGTGGCCAGCCTGATCTCGATCGGGCTGGGGCTTTTGATGGTCAACCTGCTTGAACCCGGGGTTGGGGTCGATACCAGCGGGGCCTCCGCGAAAGCGGTTGGCGAGGTGGCCAAGCTCGATTTCTTCGAATTCATCCTGCACATCTTCCCGAAGAACGCGATCGACGCACTGGCGACCAACAACATCCTGCAGATCCTGGTCTTTTCGCTGTTCGCCGGCGTAGCGCTTTCGGCCATTGGCGAAAAAGGCGCGCCACTGGTGCGCGGCGCCGATGCGCTGGCCGAAATGATGTTGCAGATCACCGGCTATGTGATGCGCTTTGCTCCGTTTGCGGTGTTTGGCGCACTGGGCAAGGTCGTGGCGAGCAGCGGGCTCGACATCCTGTGGACTTTCGTCAAGCTGGTTGGCGGCTTCTATCTTTCGCTGGGGATCCTCTGGGCGATCCTGCTCAGCCTGGGGGCGGTGTTCCTGGGGCGGCGAGTCTTCACCCTGATCCGCTATATCCGCGAACCGATGATGATCGCCTTTTCGACTGCGTCGAGCGAGGCGGCGCTGCCCAAGCTGTTCGAGCAGCTTGACCGGTTCGGCGTGCCGCGGCGGATTTCCGGCTTCATGCTGCCGCTGGGCTACAGCTTCAACCTCGATGGTTCGATGATGTACATGAGCTTCGCGACGATCTTCATCGCCCAGGCCTATAATATCGACCTGTCGGCAGGCACCCAGATCGCCATCCTGCTGACCTTGATGATCTCTTCCAAAGGCGTCGCCGCAGTGCCGCGGGCCAGCCTGGTGGTGATCACCGGGACGCTGGCGATGTTCGGGCTGCCGGTCGAAGGCGTGGCGATTATCCTCGCGATCGACCAGTTCCTCGACATGGGCCGCACCGCCACCAACGTGGTCGGCAACGCGGTGGCCACCTCGGTGATCACCAAGTGGGAAGGCATGCTCGAAGTCGAAGAAGGCGAATTCGTCGAGCACCCGCACGCCCCGGCGCATACCGCAGCGCACGGACGCGCAGGGCTGGAACTCGACCCGTCGAACTTCGAGGATGAGCGCAAGTAGGCGGGGCCTACTTCTTCTCGCTCTTCGGCTTGAAGCCGCACAGGTCGGCCACCGGGCAGCGCCAGCACTCAGGCCTGCGCGCCTTGCACACGTAGCGCCCGTGCAGGATCAGCCAGTGATGCGCGCCAACCCGAAACGGCTGCGGTACTTTCTTCTCCAGCGCCTTTTCCACCGCCAGAACGGTCTTGCCTTTGGCCAGCCCGGTGCGGTTGCCGACGCGGAAGATGTGGGTGTCGACCGCAAAGGTCTCGGCCCCGAAGGCGCAGTTCATCACCACATTGGCGGTCTTGCGCCCGACGCCGGGCAGCGTGGTCAGGACATCGCGGTCGGCCGGAACCTCGCCGACGAAATCGCGCACCAGGATCTCGCTGAGCGCGATCACATGCCTGGCCTTGGAATTGAACAGGCCGATCGTCTTGATGTGCTCCTTCAGCCCCTCTTCCCCCAGCGCGACCATTTGCGCCGGGGTCTTGACCTTCTGGAACAGGGCGCGCGTCGCCTTGTTCACCCCCACGTCGGTCGCCTGCGCGGAGAGCACCACCGCGACCAGCAGCTGGTAGGTGTTACCGAAGAGAAGCTCAGTCTCGGGCGAGGGGTTGTCCTCCGCCAGGCGGCGGAAGAATTCGAAGACCTGGTCCTTCTTCACGGGCGCGGCGCGGCCTCCGCTGCCGTTGGATGTGCAGCCTTCCACTCCATCGCCCGAAGCACCCGCTTCTCAAGCGAGGGGTGGGTGTAGAACAGCGTCTCCTGCAAGGCCGAGGGGCGCGGATAGCGGTATTCGGCGGTCTTGATCAGGGCCGAGGCGAGCGCATCGGGCTCGCCCACCGTGGCGAGCGAATAGGCATCGGCGGCAGTTTCGCCAGTTCGCGTCAGCGTGTTAGTAATTGGCAGCGTGAGCAAGCCCAGCACTGAGCTCAGCACCATGAACACCGGCAATCCACGCGGTTCAGCCAGTGTTGCAGTGCTACCTAGCAAGCGCGCGGTCGGTCCAAACAGCCGGTTGACCAGCCAGAAGAGCAGCATTGCCAGCAGCGGCAGAACCATCATCTGGCGCCAGACATGGCCGAGTTTGTAGTGCCCCGCCTCATGGCCGGTAACCGCGCGCACTTCATCGATAGAAGCGCCCTTCAGCGCCACATCCGAAATCGCGATCCGAGCTGTCGGGCCGAGCCCTGTAACGTTTGCAGTGAAACGGTCCGACTGACGCGAGCCGTCGTAAAGGAAAATCCGGTCGTGCGGGATACCAACGTCATCGGCAATCTTCTCCAGCGCAACTCGGACCGGACCGGCTGGCAATGGTTCGTACTTGTTGAACAATGGTTGGAGTACGCTGGGCAAAGCAAGCTGCAAGAGCACAACGGCGATGGCAGTGAACCCGCTCGCCCAAATCCACCAGCGTGCACCCGTCCACCGGATCAAGGCATAAATCCCGAGCAGGAACAGCCCGCCAAACAGCACCGTAATTACCGCATCGAGCGCCCATTGGCCCAAATAGTCACCCAATGGCTGCGACGAGAGCCCAAAGTCCCGCTCCCGATGCCACGTGGTCAATAGCACCCAAGGGAGCTGGATCAGATCTGACAGCGCGAGGAAAGCCGCGCCTGTCAGAAAGCTCGCCAAGGCCCAGCCGCGCCCGGAGAGCTTCGCCGCCACTTTGTCCATCAGCCCGGTGCGGACCAGCACCAGCGCGGTCAGGATCGAGACCAGCACCCCTGCAAACAGCAGCATGTGGTTGCCCATGGTATAGGCCTGCGCCTTGGCCAGCGCCTCGGCTCCAAGCGCGTCGACCATGCGCGCGGCTTCTTGTGCAGGTGTCATGATTCCTCCCTCAACTGTATTGCTTGAATAATACAGTTCCCATTGCCCCGGTCAAGCGGTCACTCTTCCTCGTCACCGCGGTGCCTTTGCATCGCATCGGAAAAAGCCGCGGCCATGATCCCGGTGGGCATGGCCACCAGCCCGATCCCGGCCAGCGCGACGATCGAGGCCATGAACTTGCCCAACGGGGTGATCGGCGACACGTCACCATAGCCGACCGTGGTCAGGGTGATGATCGACCACCACAGCGCGCGCGGGATCGATCCGAACTTGTCCGGCTGGACATCGCCCTCAGCCAGGTACAGCGCGGCCGCCCCGAACAGCAGCAGGAAGGTGGCCAGCGAGATCGTTACGTAAAGCTCATAGCGGCGCTCATGGATCGCGCGGGCCAGATCGCGGAAGGCGCTGGAAAACCGCCCCAGCTTGGCCAGCATCAGCAGCCGCAGCAACCGTGCCAGCCGCAGCACGGCAACCCCCGGCATCAGCATCGGCAAGAGGGTAACGATCAGCACCCCCAGATCGACCAGGCCGAGCGGCGACAGGACGAAACGCCAGCGCTTGCTGCCAGCAGTTCCCGGTTCCGGCGTTTCGGGAGCAGTCCAGATCCGGACTGCGTATTCGAGCGCAAAGCAGGCCCCGAACAGATACTCGAGCCAATAGAGCAGCCCGCCGAAGCGGCTTTCGATCTCCGGCTCGGTCGCCACGATCGAGCTGACCACAGCGGCGATAATCACCACCACCAGCAGCCAGTTGGCCGGCGTCAGGCGGCCATCGCCAACCGGATCGCCCGAAAGCTGCAACCAGGCGCGGTGGCGCAGGCTTTCCTTCACAGCCCGAGTACCTCGGGCATGGTGTAGCGTCCTGCCCCTTTGCCGATCAGCCACAGCGCCGCCCGAACCGCGCCGGTTGCAAAGATGCTGCGATCCTCGGCCATGTGCGAAAGTGACAGGCGTTCGCTTGCCCCCAGGAACAGCACCGAATGATCCCCGGCCACACTGCCGCCGCGCAAGCTCGCAAAGCCGATCTGGCCGCTCTCCCGCGCGCCGGTGATCCCGTCGCGGCCGCGCGCGCTGTGGCTGGCAAGGTCGATCCCGCGGCCCTTGGCGGCGGCCTCACCCAAGAGCAGCGCGGTGCCCGATGGGGCATCGACTTTCATCCGGTGGTGGCTCTCGGCAATCTCGATGTCCCAATCCTCGCCCAATCGGCTCGCGGCCTCGCGCACCAGGTGCGCGAGCAGGGTGACACCCAGCGAAGTGTTGCCGGTCTGCAGCACAGGGATCGTCTCGGCGGCATGATCGCACAGCCACTGGTGGCGTTCCTCCAGCCCGGTGGTCCCGACCACGATCGGAACGCCCGCCGCCACGGCCGCATCAAGGTTGCCTTCCAGCGCGGCCGGGACCGAGAAATCGACCAGCACGTCGCTGGCTTCGGCCAGCGCGGCAAGGTCATCGCCCTGGTCGACCCCGCCGGCCAGTTCCTCGCCTGCCGCCGCGATTGCCGCGCTCAGCGCCGCACCCATGCGTCCCGCGCTGCCGATGATGCCGATTCTGGCCATTGCCTATCCCCTTCGAAGCATGCTTCATGGCCGTGATGGGCAAATACCGCAATATCGTGATCCTGACCGGGGCAGGCATATCCGCCGAAAGCGGGATCGACACCTTCCGCAGTGCCAATGACGGGCGGGGCGGCCTGTGGGAGAACCACCGGGTCGAGGATGTCGCGACCCCAGAGGCTTTCGCGCGTGACCCGCGGCTGGTCCAGCGCTTTTACGACATGCGCCGCGCAGCGATCCAGGAAAAGCTGCCCAACCCGGCGCACGAGGCGCTCGCCCGGCTTGACGCTGAATGGCAGGGTCAGCTGCTGATCGTCACCCAGAACGTCGATGACTTGCACGAGCGCGCCGGGGCGCGCCGCTTGCTTCACATGCACGGCGAGCATCTCAAGGCCTGGTGCACGATGTGCGACATCCGCCATGACTGGCGTAGCCCCTTGCTCGACAATCCGCCCTGCCCCGTGTGCGGCGCGCATGCCCTGCGCCCCGATGTGGTCTGGTTCGGCGAAATGCCCTACCGCATGGGCGAGATCTATGCCGCGCTCGGCAAGGCTGACCTGTTCGTTTCGATCGGCACTTCGGGCGCGGTCTATCCGGCGGCGGGCTTCGTCCAGAACGCGGTTGAACTGGGGGCCGAGACGCTCGAGCTTAACCTCGAGGAAAGCCAGGGGTCGCGGATGTTCCACGAGAGCCGGCTGGGCCCGGCGAGTGAGCTGGTGCCGGAGTGGGTGGAGGAGATGCTAGGCGCCTGAGCACCCCCGGCACGCGTCATCCTTGGCGATCCGCATGGTCCGAAGGCTCGGCACCAGCCCTTCGAACAAGTGCAGCTGGCCCCACTGCGGGTCACCCAGCGTGGCCTTGCCCACCAACAGCACCCGGATCGCCTGCATCGCCGCAAAGGCGCCGATCATGCCGACCATCGCCCCCAGCACGCCATCGGCAGCACAAGTGTCGCAGTCCTCGGCATCGAAGGCATCGCCGACAAAGCAGCGATAGCAGCTCTCTTCCGGCAAGTGCCCGGCGAAGTTCGC
Organism: Novosphingobium sp.; assembly: GCA_031422595.1. Lineage (GTDB taxonomy): Bacteria > Pseudomonadota > Alphaproteobacteria > Sphingomonadales > Sphingomonadaceae > Novosphingobium. The sequence goes on from JANPMA010000071.1 coordinate 5,946, forward strand.
GACTTGCCCCTGGAACCGCCCGATCGCCGCGCTGGTTAACGGTATGCCCAGCGCGACGCAGGTGTCAGACACGGTCAGCCGAGTCGCGAAATTGTCACTTCCGTCGAGCACAAGGTCAGCGCCCTCAAGGAGCCGCGCGGCGTTGTCCCCCCCGACCGTCCCCACGCTGGCGCGAACCTTGAGGGCACCATCGAACCGTGCCACCCATTCGGCCGCGACTTCGGCCTTGGGCCGGCCGATCTGGGCTTCGCTGAAGATCGTCTGGCGCTGGAGGTTGGACGCGTCGATCGTATCGCGGTCAATCAGCGTCAAAGTGCCCACCCCGGCGGCGGCGAGGTATTGCAGCGCCGGCGAGCCGATCCCTCCGCAGCCGACCAGTGCGACACGCGCGCCCGCCAGCGCCACCTGCCCCGCCCCGCCCAGTTCGGGCAACACGATATGGCGGGCAAAGCGGTCGAGGCGGTCGGGGGGAAGGGTCATGACTGCGCCTTAAATCCAAACCGCGCGGCTGCAAACGAATCCCTTGCCCACCCCGGCGCAATCCGGCACTTAACCGGGCAATTAACACAATATGGGATGAGCGATGCATTACGCCGAGCTGCGCCAGGTGCGCGAGGAACTGACCGGTCCGGGGGGACAGTTTGAAGTGGTCGAGGAAGAGATTCTCGGCAACCAGATCAAGACCTTCAAAAACCAGCCGCCATCGGTGCGCGAATTCTGGCTTTCAACCGCGGCCTGGGGTGAGCGGCCCTACCTGATCTATGAGGGCGAAGTGCTGAGCTATGCCCAGGCCCACGCCCAGGCGAATGCGCTGGCGGCCTGGCTGTTCGGTCAAGGCGTGCAGCCGGGCGACCGTGTCGCCATTGCCATGCGCAATTACCCCGAATGGATGGTGGCCTACTGGGCCTGCACCGCCTGCGGGATCGCCGCGGTGGGGATGAACGCCTGGTGGACCGGCGAGGAAATGGACTTTGCACTGAAGGATTCGGTGCCCAAGGTGCTGATCGCCGATGCCGAACGGCTGGCAAGCTATCGCGAGCTGGCGGGGCATGACCTCAAGCTGGTCGGCGTGCGCCTGGCGGACTACCCCGCCGATGTCGCCCCCTGGGCCGAGATCGTCGCAAGCGGCGGCGATATGCCCACGGTCAGCGTCGATCCCGAAGCCGACGCCTGCATCTTCTACACCAGCGGCACCACCGGCTTTCCCAAGGGCGCGCAGCTGACCCACCGCGGCTGCGTCGCGAACCTGATGAACATGCTCTATTCGACCACCGCCCAGGCCTTGGCGACCGAGCGTGCAACCGGCGTGGCCCCGCCCGCCGATCCGCCAATCCCGGTATCCTTGCTGACCACCCCGCTGTTCCACGTCACCGCCAACAATTGCGGCGCCTACCTGACCACCGCGGCCGGCGGCGCGATCGTACTGATGCGCAAGTGGGATGCCGGTGAGGCGCTGAAGCTGACCGAGCAGTACGGGATCACCGGAGTAAGCGGCGTTCCGATCATGGCGCGCGAAATCATCAACCACCCGGACTTCGCGACGACCAATACCTCGACCCTCACCGGACTTTCGGGTGGCGGGGCGCAGGTTCCGCCCGAGCAGGTCGGCGAGATCGCCCGCAAGATCCCGGCCGCCAGCCCGACCACTGGATACGGCATGACCGAAACCTGCGGGATCATCACCTCGGTCGCGGGTCCCTATTTCATCGACCGGCCTGACAGCGCCGGGCCCTATATGCCCAGCTTCGATGCCAAGGTGGTCGATGACCTCGGCAACGAACTGCCGCTCGGCGAAGTCGGCGAGTTGTGGGTGCGCGGCAGCCCGGTGATCAAAGGCTACCTCAACCGCCCCGACGCCACCGCCGAGACGATCACGGGAGGCTGGCTCCACACCGGCGACATCGCCCGGATCGACGCCGACAAGTTCGTCTATATCGTCGATCGCAAAAAGGACCTGGTGATCCGCGGCGGTGAGAATATCAGCTGCACCGAGGTCGAGGCCTGCGTCTATCGCCACCCGGCGGTCGCCGAATGCAGCGTGTTCGGCGTGCATGACGAGCGGATGGGCGAAGAAGTGGGCGTCGCGGTGTTCCTCAAAGAGGGCCACGGGCTTGATGAGACCGACCTCAAGAAGCACTGCATGGACCATATGAGCAAGCACAAGGTGCCGCGCTATGTCTGGCTGATGGACGAACCGCTGCCGAGGAATGCCAGCGGGAAGTTTTTGCGCAGGGAGCTGCGGGACCGGTTGGGTGCGGAAGTGGCGGGTTAGACTCGCCCCGCTCGGTCAACCCTAAATCTGCTCCGTCACCCCGGACTTGATCCGGGGTCCCGCTTCGCCCCGAAGCGCGCAATCTGATAGTCGGGGCGCAACCAGCGGACCTTGCCGGCCTTTTCCTCGGCAGCGCGCTCGGCGTTGAGCGCGACCAACCGGGCGACCACTTCCGCCGGGGGCAGATCAGCGGGCCAGCCATAGGCCTCGGCAACCGTCTGATCGATACGGCCGTGGAGATCGTCGACAATCCCGGCGCGCGCGGCGCGGGCGCGATCCTGATCCTGCGGGCTCAGTCCTACGCCGCCCTGCGCCGCCGCGCGCAGCTTGTCGCGCCAGTTGTAGATCTCTGTCATGGTCAGACCCGGCACCTCGGTCAAAGCCGCCTTGCGCGCTTCGTCAAGTTCTTCGGCCAGCTCTGCGATCTCGGAACGCTGTTTGGGAGTCGAATCGGGGAAGGGGAAGGGGTCAAAGCATTGCGACTTGGTGTAGATCGGGCGATCTTCCAACGTACCGCCCTGCGCCAAGGTCCAGCCTACGTGAATACTGGACGACAAAATGCCCAGCGTTTCGGCTGTTCCATCCGCGATTACCACAATGCGATTGTCCGGCGTGATTGTAGCCTCAAGAAACTCGAAAATTCGGTGTTTGGCAGTTTCGACGGTCGCGATGTATCGCGGCAGCCCCGACAGCGCCGGGCGTAGTTCTTGTCGAGGCTTTCCGAATTGCCACCATAACGCGGCATAGGCTTTGGCATCTGAAGTCGGAGACTTTCTTACCTGCTCTTCTCGTTGAGGTCTGATAGTTGCGAAAAGGTGCTGATAGACTTCTGGAAACCGCTGCCGCACGTCCTTTTCTTCCAGTCCGAACAGGTCGATCACCATCACATTGCGGGAATTCTGCAGCAGATCGCGGCCATTGCGATAGGGGCGGATGAATTGGTCAAGACCGTCGCGTTTGCCCAGCCCAAGGGCTTCGGCTTCCGATGGCGACACGATGAACCCCGCGCCAATCAGCTGCACGCCGCGATACCCAAGGCCCAGATTGGCTTGAAGCGCGACAACCGCCCCCGAATCCGCCCCCAAGGACAGATCCGGATTAATCCTCCCGCGCGCCGCGCGTTCTTCAAGCACCGGATTGTCGGTTTCCAGCCCCGCCTCGCCGGTGATCTCGATCAGTTGCCCTTCATGCACCCCGCGTTCCGCCACGGTCATCGCGATCCGCACGGCGGCGGCGTCTTTGGTGGCTTTGGTCCAGGGGTGATCGGGGATCGCAAGGATCAGCGACAGGGACGTGTTCAAGCCCCTCCCCTTCAGGGCGTTCAGAGTCACGTGCCTCTGAACGCGGGTTGGGGTGGGGCTTGTGGTCTTGGTGCCGCGCTTGGGGACAGCCCCCACCCCTGACCCCTCCCTTGAAGGGGAGGGGGACTCTGGTGCCAAATAGCCCTCGATCACGCGCCGGCTGAAGGTCTGGGTGATCGAATTGGTGGTGACAAACCCGAACCGGCGCAGCCGGGATGCCGGCGCGGTCAGTTCATGCGCGGCGCGGTCCCACCACTGCATCACAAAATCGGCGCTCTTGGGGACGCGCGGATTGGCCCGCCACAGCGCCTCGGCATAGTCCCCGCCCAAGCTGCTGCGAATATCCTTGCCGCCAATAAACGGCGGATTGCCGATAATGAAATCCGCCTCTGGCCAGTCCGGGATCACCGGGTTCTCGATATCCGGCTCACCCGTGGGCTTGTGGCGCAGCACCGCGTCATAGCCGCCGTGGGTGCCGAAGTTGATATTGGTCAGCGTCGGCAGCACCGGATCGGCGATCGAGGCAGGGTGGTTGGCCAGGCGGTGCCGCAGCCAACCGATCCACAGCACCAGTTCGGCAATCACCGCCGCGCGCGGGTTGAGTTCCAGCCCGAGGAACTGGTTGGGATGGACCGAGGGCGCCATGTCCTCACCCAGTTCGATCGCCAGCTGGATCGCTTCACCTTCAAGCTGAAGCAGCAATTCCATCGAGACGTAGAGGAAATTGCCGGTGCCGCAGGCTGGATCGAGAATGCGCAAGGCGCAAAGCCGGTCATGGAAGGCCTTGAGCGCGGCAATCGCGGCGGCGTGGTCCCCCGCTTCCTCGCTTGCCCGGGCCCTATCGCGAGCCCCTTCCCATTCGGGGATCAACAAATCGCCGATGGTCGCGCTGACCAGCCGCTGGACATAGGGCCGCGGCGTATAGTGCGCGCCCAGCTTGGCTCGTTCGGACGGGGTCAGCACCTGTTCCAGCAGGGTTCCGAAAATTGCCGGTTCGACGGATCGCCAATCGCGCTTGGCCGCCTCGTAAAGCTCGCCGCGAAACTCCTGCGGCAGATCGTAAACGGTTGCGGACGAAAACAGGTTGCCGTTGAAATAGCGCACGATCGCATCGCCATAGGGCCAGAAGCGGTTGACCTCGTCGCGCTGGTTCATCTTGGCCCACAGATCGTGCAGGCCCGCGCGCCACCAATTGTTGGACTTGGCGCGCGATTCGTCGAGGAACTGGACGAAGCTGCCCTTGGGCAGCAATTCGACATCTTCCGCGAACATGCAGAACAGCACCCGCATCAGGAACAGCGCGGTCTTTTCGATGCCCAGCGAGACTTCGAATTCGGCATGGTCGCGGATTTTCAGGCGTTCGCGCTCGTCGCTTTCCAGCTGTGCGGCAACGCGGCTGAGCCGTTCGGCGATATCGCGGGTAACCTCGACCGCTTTCTTGCGCGGATCGATGCTGGCGGGATCGAGCCAGATCGCGTGCAGCAATTCGCGCACCTGCGCATCGCGCAATTGCTCCAGCGTGATCCGGTAGTTTTGCTGATCGGGGAAGAAGCCGTAACCGCGCCCATCGCCGGTCCAGTCGAAATAGACTTCGAAAGTGCGCCCCACATCGGCGACGATCAGGAACGGCGGCGGCTTGTGCCCGCTGGGCAGGGCCAGGCTATAGCGTTCGGCCTGAATGCGGGCTTCGGCCATCAGCCGGTCATACCGTGGGCGCAGCTTGCCGCCGACCGACTGATAGCCGGTGATGTTGCCGAACAGATCGCGGACCGGTTCGGCCGCTTCGACCGGCGGCTCTTCAGGGGGCGCTTCACCTTCCTTGAGCTGGCTCTGCTTGGCCTCCAGAATAAAGCAGTCGCGCTTGTAAAGGTCGATCCGGCCGGTGCCCTTCTTGCCCAGCGCGGCTTCGGATTTGACCGGTCCTTCGAACTGATAGTTGCCCAGCGAACCGCCGCTGGCCGGATCGGGCGTGGGGGCCCCCAGCACCATTGCCAGCTCGGTCAGGAACATCTGGTAGGTGGCGCGTTCGGCGCCGCCCGGTTTGCCCCAGTATTTGGCGATGAATTGTTCCAGCTCCACAAGGAACAAGTGCCGGTGGAGCGGCGCGAAGTAAAGGGCCGCTCCGGGTTTTCCTACACCGCCAAGCCCTGCTACATTCGCATCGGCTCTCTTTGAACCGCGTCCAGCCTGCGGTGATGAAGGTGGGCCAGTCCTGCGGTCCAAAACACACGTCGCAGGATGCACTTTATCAACTAAACCCCCGCGACTCGGGGCCAAGGAGACGGCGAATGGGTGATCTGGACGGACGTATCGCGCTGGTGACCGGGGCTTCGCGGGGGTTGGGTGCTGCCGCCGCTCGGGCGCTGGCCGCAGCCGGTGCCAAGGTGGCAGTGACCGATCTGGCCGCCCCCGATGATCTCGCGGCCGAGATCGGCGGGATTGCCCGCGCCCAGGACGTGTGCCTTGAGGCCGACTGGACCGCGACGATGGACTGGCTGCGCGCCGAGGCCGGCGGGCTCGACATTCTGGTCAACAATGCCGGGCTGTGGCTGTTCAAGCCGATCACCGAGACCACGCTGGAAGACTGGCGGCGGCTCCATGCGGTCAATGTCGAAGGCGTGTTCCTGGGGACCCGCGCGGCGGTGCCCTTGCTGGCCGAGCGCGCGCACAAGTGGCGCGGGGGGACCGCGATCGTCAACCTGTCCTCGGTGGCGGGGATCGAGGGTGCGGCCGGGGCGACTTGCTACAACAGCACCAAGGGCGCGGTGCGATTGTTCACCAAGGGCTGCGCCAAGGAACTGGCGGCAGCGCGGATCCGGGTCAACTCGGTCCATCCCGGCGTGATCGATACCCAGATGGGCCGCTTGCTGATCGACGATTTCGCGCATGCGCAGGGGCTGGGCGACAACGAAGTTCTGGCCAATGTCTCGGCCATGCACCCGCTGGGCCACCTGGGCGATCCGCAGAACGTGGCCGACGCGGTGGTGTTCCTGGCCAGCGACCGTGCGGCCTTTACCACGGGGAGCGATCTGGTGGTCGATGGCGGGCTGACGGCCTGAGCCTCCGCGCGCACAGCGGTGCACAACCCTGTTGAAGGGCTGTGCACCAGCTGGTGATGGACTGTTGAGAGCGGTCTAGCTTTCGAGCTGGCGCAGGAGGCTGCGCACGTCACCGTCCATATCGGCATCGCGGGTGCGCAGGTCTTCGATCAGGCGCACCGCGTGGATCACGGTCGAGTGATCGCGGCCACCGAACTTGCGCCCGATTTCGGGATAGGAGCGCGGGGTGAGCACTTTGGCGAGGTACATCGCCACCTGACGCGGGCGGACCACGGCGCGGGCGCGGCGCTTGCTGCTCATTTCGGTCCGGTCGACCCGGTAGAACTGGCAGACGGTGCGCTGGATCTCGTCGATGGTAATCCGGCGGCGGTTGGCCGAGAGGATATCGGTCAGCTGTTCTTCGGCCAGCTGCAGCGAAACCGCCTGCCCGGTCAACTGGGCATAGGCGATCAGCTTGTTGAGCCCGCCGACCAGCTCGCGCACGTTGCGGTTGATCGTGCGGGCCAGGAACTCGATCACGTCAGCCGGAACGTGGGTTGGTGAAAAGCGCTGCAGCCGGTGTTCCAAGATCGTGCGGCGCAGTTCGATATCGGCGGGCTGAATATCAGCGACCAAGCCCATCGAAAGCCGTGAGAGCAGGCGCTGTTCGACCCCGTCGAGGGCCTGCGGGGCGCGGTCGGCGGCGAAGACCAGCCGCTTGCCTTCGGCCAGCAGCGCGTCGATCGTGTAGAGCAGCTCTTCCTGCGCACTCGCCTTGCCGATGATGAACTGGATGTCATCGACCAGCAGCAGATCAAACCCGCGCAGCCGCGCCTTGAATTCGATCGTCTGGTTCTGCCGCAGCGCCTGGACGAACTCGACCATGAAGCGTTCGGCCGAACAGTAGAAAATCCGGGCCCGTGGATGCGCGGCGAGATAGGAATGGCCGATTGCGTGAAGCAAGTGGGTCTTGCCCTGGCCGGTCGCCGCCTTGAGGTAGAGCGGAGCGAACTGCGGGGTCTCGGTCGCGGCCATCCGCTGCGCGGCGTTGCTGGCCAGCACATTGGCGCTGCCGGTCACGAAAGTGGTGAAAGTCAGCGACGGGTCGAGCCCAATCGAGGCCATACCCAAGCCATTGGCGCCAAATCCGCCCAGCTCGGCCGCGCCCATGCCCAAGGCATCGCCCGGAAGCGAGGCGGGCGCGCCATCGTTGGCGGCGCGGCGCGAGCCGTCACCCGAACCGAAGCGCAGCCCTTGCGGGGCGCGGCGGCCCGGCATCACCGAGATGCGAACCGCGCGCACATCGGGACGTGCGATCTTCCAGGCCAGCGAAAGGCGGTCGGCAAAGCGGTCGGAAACCCAGCCAGCCGAGAACTCGGTCGGGAGGAACAGGTCAAGCGTGCCGTCGTCCTTGCAGAAGCTGCCCAGCTGGATCGGCTTGATCCACTGCTGGTGCAGTTGCTGGCCCAGGTCCTTGCGCAGGCCCTGGCTGATGTCGGCCCAGTCGGCGGCGAGGTCCAGCGCTTCCTGTTCCTCGCGCATGCGCTCCTCTTCCGACTTTCCGCCTATGGCAGATGGCTTCCCCTGCGATCCGCCGATACCCATTTCCGTCACCCGATTCGCCCCCGAATCAAAAAATACCACCCATGCGCAGTATCGCGCACAAGCCAGCCGGGTGCCCGAATCCCCGGCCTTGCAACTACGTTCTGTCTTGTGAAACCGGCAAAGGCTGAACGCCTTGCTGGCCGAGGTCGATTTATGGACGCTTCACGGCTGAGGGCAAGCGCCGGATCGTAAAAAAACTGAAATAATTGCCCTTGACTCCGTGTGACCCGCAGAAATCCTTACCTTGAGATTAATGGTATTAATTTCCAATACTTAGCCATGCAAGTCAGTGCGAATCGCGGGAAACCATGAGCTTAGTGCACCGCACCATTTCGGTTGCATCGCACAACGAGAAAGGCCGGCTACCATGGCGCCGGCCCAATTCGGTTTTCGTTCTGTTTTCGTCCCACTGAAACATCCCGATCGGGGACGAATCGGCAGGGCCCGCGAATCAGAGCGAGGCGACTCGCTTGGTCAGACGCGACAGCTTGCGGGCGGCGGTGTTCTTGTGCAGCACACCGCGGGCAACACCGCGAGCCAGTTCGGGCTGGGCAGCCTTGAGCGCTTCGGCAGCGCCAGCCTTGTCGCCGCCGTCGAGCGCGCTTTCGACCTTCTTCACGAAAGTGCGGATGCGGCTGATGCGGTTGCCGTTGATCTCGGCGCGCTTGTCGTTGCGGCGGATGCGCTTTTTGGCTTGCGGCGTATTGGCCATGTTCGTCCTTAGTAAACTCGTGCAAAACGGGGGCCCGAAATGGAATCGGACCCGCGGGAAGCGCGGCCCTTAACTGCGGCCTCGCGAATCGTCAAGCATTCCCCTCACTTCTGACACTTTCTGCAGTGCCAGGTGCTGCGACCGCCCTGGGCAAAGCGCAGGACTGGCGCGCCGCAGCGTGTGCAGGGCTGGCCGTGCCGGTCATAGACGTCGAAGCGTTTGGAGAAATAGCCAAGTTGGCCGTCGGGCTGGGCATAGTCGCGCAGGGTCGATCCGCCGGCTTCGATTGCTTCGGCGATCACTGCCTTGATCTCAGGCACCAGCTGCGCGAGCGCGGGTCCGCTGACTTTGCCTGCGGCCTTGCCCGGCGCAATCCCGGCCCTGAACAGCGCCTCGCAGACGTAGATATTGCCCAGCCCCGCAACCACGCGCTGGTCGAGCAGCATCAGCTTGATCGCGGCGCTGCGGCCCTTGAGTGCGGTCTTGAGGTGCGCGGCGGTCAGTTCGTCACCGATTGGTTCGGGGCCCAGCGCGGCGAAGGCTGGCCAGAGGCCGAGCCGTGCCTCCTCAACGAGGTCGACCGAGCCGAAACGGCGCGGATCGCACAGCGACAGGCGGTGCCCGCTAGCGGTTTCGAGTACCAAATGATCGTGCTTGCCCAGCTCCTCAGGCTCAATCCGCCAGCGCCCCGACATGCCGAGATGGAACACCATCGTCTGCCCGCGGTCGGTATGGATCAGACCGTACTTGGCACGGCGCCCCAACCCGGTCACAGTTGCGCCGGTCAGCACTTGTACCAGCTCAGCCGGGAACGGACGCCTGAGGTCGGCCCGGCGCGTCTCGACCCGCGCCAGCCGTTCGCCATCGAGATAGCGCGCAAGGCCGCGCACAGTGGTTTCGACTTCGGGAAGCTCCGGCATTCCTGCTGGCTAGGCAAGCGATCCCGCGCGGGCAATTGGTTTCGTATTGCAACTGAAAGCGCGCAGCGCTAGCAGGACCGCCACAACATCATCCCCGGGAGATTCGACAATGCATAGTGCCACTGTGCCGGCCTTCATCGCCATGCTGACCAACATCAAGAACTGGCTCGAAAAGGCCGCCGCCCAGAAGGACGAGGCCGAGCTGATCAAGGCCAGCCTGACGCCCGACATGTTCGCGCTGGCCCGCCAGATCCAGATTGCCTCCGACGCCGCCAAGGGTGCCGCTGCCCGGCTTACCGGGGTCGAAGCTCCGGCGATGCCCGATACCGAAGCCAGCTTTGCCGAACTCAAGGAACGCTGCGACAAGACTATCGCCTTCCTGCAATCGATCGATGCCGCAGCTTACGATGCTGGTCTTGGCCGCGAAGTTGTGATCACTTTCCCCAACGGCGCGGGGATCAAGTTTGACGGGGCAACCTTCCTGACCGGCTACGCGCTGCCCAACTTCTATTTCCACAGCTCGATGGCATACGCGATCCTGCGCGCAAACGGGGTCGATCTGGGCAAGCAAGACTTCCTCGCGCACCTCGCGCCCTTCATGTTCGCGCCGCCCGCCTGAGCGCGAAATCTTCACTGTCTAATCACTGGCACCGCGCTGTGCTTGCCGCTAAGGCGCGGTGCCATGAGTGACAAAGTTTCTTTCGGCTACGAAACGGTCGATGCAGCGGAAAAGGCCGAGCGGGTTGGCGCGGTCTTTTCCAGCGTGGCCAAGAAGTACGATGTGATGAACGATGCCATGTCGGTGGGCATGCACCGTTTGTGGAAGGACAAGTTCGTCCGCCGGGTCAAACCACGCGCTGGAGAGCAGATCCTCGACATGGCCGGCGGCACTGGCGACATTGCCTTTCGCATGGCCCGCGAAGGCGCGAGCGTCACTGTATCGGACATCAACCAGGACATGCTCGATGTGGGCATCGAGCGCGCGCTGGAGCGCGGCTATGACGATCTGGTCTGGTCGCGCCAGAACGCCGAAGAACTGGCCTTTCCGGGCCGCTTTTTCGATGCCTACACGATCGCTTTCGGGATCCGCAACGTTACCCATATCGACAGGGCGCTGGCCGAAGCGCACCGCGTACTGAAGCACGGCGGGCGGTTCTTCTGCCTCGAATTCTCGACCACCGAATGGCCCGGCTTCAAGGAAGTCTACGATCTCTATTCGCACAAGCTGGTGCCCAAAATCGGCGGAGCGATTGCCGGGGATGCGGATTCGTATCGCTACCTGATCGAATCAATCCGCCGGTTCCCGCCGATGCCCGAATTCGAGAGCATGATCCGCCAGGCCGGTTTCGCCCGCACCAAGGTTGAGCCGATCCTGGGGGGTCTGGTGGCGATCCATTCAGGGTGGAAGATCTGAAGTGACGCGGCCCGCGACGCACATCCTGCGCTTGCTGCGCTGGGGCCGCACTTTGGCCCGGCACGGCGCGCTGCGCGGGATCGAGCGCGACTACAACACCCCGCCGCAGGTCCGCCGGCTGGTGCGGATTGCCCGGTTGGGCACGTTCCAGCCGCGCGAACCGAATTATGCCGGTGCCTTTCAGGCAATCGGACCGGCGGCGATCAAGCTGGGCCAGACGCTGGCGACCCGGCCAGACATCGTCGGTGAGGATGCGGCGCACAACCTGCTGCAATTGCAGGACAGCCTGCCGCCGGTGCCCTTTGCGGCAATCCGGCGCGAGATCGAGACCAGCTTCGCCAAGCCGCTGGAGGCGCTGTTTGCCTCTATCGACGAAGTGCCGGTCGGCGCGGCCTCGATCGCGCAAGTCCACAAGGCAGTGACCACCGAGGGCCGTGACGTCGCGGTCAAAGTGCTGCGCCCCGGCATCCGCGAGAAGTTCGGCGCCGATATCCAGACTTACGAATGGGCCGCAGCGCACCTTGAGGCGCTGGGCGGCGAACCCGCACGGTTGCGCCCACGCATGGTGATCGCCAACTTCAAACGCTGGACCTTGCGCGAGCTCGACTTGCGCCGTGAGGCCGCATCGGCCAGTGAATTGGCCGAAATGATGACGGGGGTCGAAGGCTACCGCGTCCCCGGGATCGATTGGGACCGCACCAACGGCCGGGTCCTGACGATCGACTGGATCGACGGGATCAAGATCAGCGAAACCGAGGCCCTGCGCGCAGCCGGACACAACCTGGAAGCCCTGGGCGAGCATCTGGTGCTGACTTTTCTGCGCCAGGCGATCAGTCACGGTTATTTCCACGCCGACATGCACCAGGGCAACCTGTTCGTGCAGGCCGACGGGACGATCGCCGCGATCGATTTCGGGATCATGGGCCGGATCGACCGGCGCGCGCGGCTGTGGCTGGCAGAGATCCTCTATGGCTTGACCACCGGCAATTACCGCCGCGTCGCCGAGATCCATTTCGAAGCGCAGTACGTACCGAGCTATCATTCGATCGACGAATTCGCCACCGCGCTGCGCGCCGTGGGCGAGCCGACCCGCGGGCGGCCGGTGAGCGAACTGTCGGTCGGACAGATGCTTGACAGTCTGTTCGCGATCACCCGCGAGTTTGACATGCAGACCCAGCCGCATCTGCTGCTGCTGCAAAAGACCATGGTGATGGTCGAGGGCCTTGCGACCCAGCTCAACCCCAAGATCAACATGTGGGACGTTGCCGCGCCTTACGTGCGCAGCTGGATCCGTGACGAGCTGGGCCCAGAGGCCGCGATTGCCGACCGCCTGCGCAAGGACGCCGAAACGCTGCTGCGCCTGCCCGATCTGGTGCGCCGGATCGAAGACAAGTTCCCGGCCAGGGGCGGCGCGCCCGACGCCCCGCCGCTGCCCGAGGTCGAGCTGGTGTGGGACCGCAGCAAGGACGCGCGGCGCTGGCCGGGCTACCTGCTCGCGGCTGCGCTAGGCGGCGGCGCGCTGTGGGCCGCGCAGATGCTGGGCTGGCTCTAGGCGATGGACCTCGACGCGCTGCTGCAGCATTTTTTCGGCACTGACGATCCCTCGACGCTGACCGAAACCGAATACGACCGCGCGCTTGAGAAGCTGAAGATCGGCTTCGGGGTAGAGCGCGAACCGGGCCGCAAGTTTGCGCTGTGGTGCCTGATGGACGCGCTGGGCGTTGCTCCGCTCCCCGCAGATGCCTTTGCCAAGGAACCCACGCTGAAAGCTGCGGCGGAAGACTACCTTAAGGCCGCCTTCCGGCTTGAGCGCTATGGGCCGGATGATGACTGA
>JANPMA010000072.1:0-11415 GCA_031422595.1 Novosphingobium sp.
GCCCGCGCCGCCGGGCGCAGCGCACAAGTGACGATCGCCACCGCCTTTGGTTGCCCGTTTCAGGGCGCAGTCGATCCCGCGCATGTGGTGGAAATGGCGCTCACGCTCGCCAAAGCCAGCCCGGTGGAGATCGCACTGGCCGATACCATCGGCGTGGCCGTTCCTGCCGAAGTCACCGCACTGGTGGGCGCGGTACGCGCTGGCGTCGCACCACTTCCTGTCAGGGTCCACTTTCACGACACTCGCAATACCGGGCTCGCCAACGTCTGGGCCGCAGTCGAGGCCGGAGCAGCGACTGTCGATGCCTCGCTGGGCGGGCTTGGCGGCTGTCCCTTCGCACCGGGCGCGGCGGGCAATGTTGGAACCGAGGACGTCGCCTATCTGCTCGAGCGCTCGGGCATCGAAACCGGCCTTGATCTGGCCAAGCTGATCGCCGCGTCGCATTGGCTTTCGGGGTTGATGGGCAAGCCGCTGCCCGCCAGCGTCTCGCGCGCGGGACCTTTCCCCGCTGGAGAGCAAGGATGAGCGAGAACACCGGCGCGTTGGCCGGAATCAGGGTGATCGAATTCGGCCAGCTGATCGCAGGGCCCTTCTGCGGGCAGCTCTTGGGCGATATGGGTGCCGACGTGGTCAAGATCGAACCGCCGGGCGCAGGCGATCCGATGCGGACCTGGGGCAATGGGACACACAAGGTCTGGTGGGATGTGATCGCGCGCAACAAGCGTTCGGTCAGTCTCAACCTGCGCCTGGCCGAAGGGCAGGAACTCGCGCGCCGCCTGCTGGCCCAGGCCGACATCATGATCGAGAATTTCAAACCCGGTACGATCGAGAAATGGGGGCTTGGTCCGGACGCGCTCCACGCGATCAACCCGCGGCTGATCATCGTACGCATGAGCGGCTATGGCCAGACCGGGCCCTATTCGAGCCGCGCCGGCTATGGCGGGATTGGCGAGGCGATGGGCGGCTGGCGGGCGATCGTCGGCGACGCAGACCGAGCGCCGGCCCGGATGGGGGTGTCGATCGGCGATACGCTGGCGGCAAGCTATGGCTGCATGGGCGCACTTGCCGCGCTGCACGCGCGAGGGGCCACCGGCAAAGGCCAGGTGGTCGATTCCGCGCTTTACGAAGCGGTACTGCAGGTGATGGAAAGCGTGCTGCCCGAATATGATGCGATGGGGCTGGTTCGCCACCGTGCGGGCTCGGTGCTGCCAGGCATCGCGCCCAGCAACGTCTATCCCTGCCGCGACGGCGAATACATGATCGGCGGTAACGGCGACACGGTGTTCGCGCGGCTGTGCGAAGCGATGGGCCGGCCCGAGCTGGCCCAGGACCCGCGCTATGCCACCCATGTAGCGCGCGGCGAGCGGCAGGCTGAGCTGGACGAGCTGATCGCCGGGTGGACCCGCACGATGACCATCGACAAGCTCGAAGCGCTGATGATCGCCCATTCGGTCCCGGCGGGGCGGGTCTATACCGGCAAAGACATGCTGGCCGACCCGCACTTCGCGGCGCGCGGAGCGATCGCCGAAGTGCCGCATCCGGTGCTGGGCAGCCTCAAGATGCAGGCCCCGATGCCGCGCCTGTCCGATACCCCCTCGGCGATCCGCCGCCCCGCCCCGCGCGTGCCGGGCGATCATAACGCCGAGGTGCTGGGTGAGCGGCTCGGGCAGGACGCTCAGACCCTGGCCGACCTGGCTGCGCGCGGAGTGATCTAGAGCAAAGCCTCGACCAGCGGCACATCCGCGGGATTGTTGACTTCCCACAGCCCGCCTTCGGGCAATGCCACTTCGGCCAGATGGACCGGCAAGCCGGCATCGAGCAGCCTGAGCTGCTCCAACCCTTCGGCCAGTTCAAGCGCCGAAACCGGCAGTGCGGCATAGCCCGCCAGTACTTCGGGCCGGTAGGCGTAGAGCCCGATGTGGAGGTTGAGCAGCTCCGCTCCGTGCGGAATCGGGGCCTTGCTGAAGGCCAGCGCGGTGCCGTCCTGCCGCAGGGTGACGCAGGTTCCGCCGATCCGGCCCGCCGCGTAATCGCCGCGCAAACGCGCGCTCATCGCCGGATCGCAGCGGACATAGGGTGTCGCCACTTGCACCGCCGGATCGGCAAAGGCCGCCAACAGTGCTGCGATGTAGCTTGGCGGAACCAGCGGGTTGTCGCCCTGCAGGTTGACCACCACGTCCGCCTCGCGCCCCAGCAGGGCATAGGCCTCGGCGCAGCGTTCGGTGCCGTTGCGCGCAGCGCTGGAAGTCATCACCGCGCTGCCGCCAAACCCCGCAACCGCATCGGCGATGGCCCGGCTGTCGGTCGCCACCACCACATCGCCCGGATCCGCCGCCCGGCACGCCGCGCGCCAGGCCCATTCGACCAGCGGCCGGGTCTCCCCGTGGCGCGAGGTCAGCGGGGCGAGCGGCTTGCCGGGATAACGCACCGAGCCCTCGCGCGCAGGGATGATAACCAGGCTGCGCAGCCGGGTTGCGCCAAGCAGCCCCAGGCCAGGCCACCCCGGCTTGTTCATGCCGCGGCCCCGCGCGCAAAGACCAGCATATGATCAACGAAACGCGGTCCTTCGAGCAGCTCCTCGCGCCCGATCGGGATCACACCCTGCTCGTGCGAAACAATCGCCAGGCTGAACCCGTGGCTCAATATCTCGTCAAGGAACCCGGCCGGATCGGGCAGGCGTCCGACGGTGAATTCCATGAAAATCGTCAGCGGCAGGTCGCGGCGTTCGAGCCGTGCGGTCATGCCTTTCCAGACCTCGGGTTCGAAACCTTCTACGTCCATCTTGATGAATTCGACGTCGAGTGCGTGGGGGATCTCGTCGAACCGGCCCAGCGGGACCTTGGTGCCGCCCTCGGACATGCCGTCGGCAATGGTCCTGCCGCCGCCTGGCTGGTCGATGCTGGCCTCGATCGCCGCCGTACCGGCCTTGGGGCCAAGCGCCATGGCGTGCAGGTCGGTGAAGCCGGCATAGCCGTTAACGTCGATGCTCTTGCGCAACAGCCTGGCGAGGTTGGGCTGGGGTTCGAACGACAGCACACGGCCCTCGGCCCCGGTCAGGTCGGCCAGCAGCAAGGTGAAATAGCCCAGGTTCGCGCCGACATCGGCCACCACCGATCCGCGCCGGACCATCCGCATCATCGCCTGGGTGACCCACATCTCCCAATAGCCCTCGAGCATCAGATGGCTGGCAATGCCCACATCGCGGGTATCGACATACATCTTGTAGCGCCCCAGCACCCGGCACAACGCCTCGTGATCGCCCAGGTAGGCGGCCTGGCACAGCGCGCGGATCTCGGCCTCGGCCTGGTTGCGTGGTTCGCTCAGGACCCGCCAGATGTCGTAGATGGGACGTTGCTGCATGATCGGGTCAGGTTCCCAGGTTGCTGGCGGCGCGGGTCAGGCTGGCGAGGCGCAGAGCGGCCTGCCCGCGCAGCCGCGACAGGGTGGAGAGCGGCTTGGCCTGGCCCCTCGCCTCGATCCGGTCAAGCAGGACCTCTACAGCGCAACCTCGCCCCTCGACCGGGTCAAAATAGAGCGGGTATTCGATCAGTGCGCCTGCGACCAGCGCTTCGAGCGAGAGCCGGCGGGTGCGCCGCGCGGGCACCTTGCGGTCGCTGGTCAGGCCCCAACCGGCATAGAACGGCTGGCCGTGAACCACCACCTCACAACCGCGCAGCAAGGCCTCGAACCCGCCGAGCGAAGTCAGCACATGAACCCGCTCGGCCCGCTGGGCCAGCCACAGCAGGTCGGCATTGGGAACCGCGATGCAGCCCTCGGGCGCAACAACACCCCGGCGCAGGCCCGCACTGACATCGGGGTGCGGCTTGAACACGATTGTCTGGCCCGCTTCCTCGCGCCGGACCGCCTCGATCATCCCGGCCACGCACTGCCCCGCGCCGCCCAATCGCACCGACAGGTCGTCATCGACCTGACCCAGCACCAACACGAAAGGTTTGTTCCGTGGCAGCTCAGGCACAGCTTCGCCAAGGTTGTATTTGGTGATCCCACCCGCGCGCAGCCGTTCGATCAGGCGCGCCGCACGTTGCAGCCGGGCGGGCTCGAACATGCCATGCTGCAACAGCTGTTCAAGGTCGGACGGCCGCGAACTGTCATAGTGCACTCCCTGGCTGTCGAGCACCACTGAGCACGGCTGGACCAGCGCCGCGCCCAGCCCGGCCGAGCGGATGAAGCCGTCCTCGACCGACCAGACCGGCACCCCGGCCGCAGCCGCGAGATCCACCAGACCGACCGGGTACCGCGAGGCCCAGCACGCAATCGCCCCGCCGCGTTTTGCAGCAAGTTCAACCGCATGCGCGGCATCGCGGGCCATCGGCAGCTGGTCCCCCCGCGACAGCATCGCCCTTACCCGCGTCCGCTTCCACGGCGCGATCCCGGCCAGACAGGCAATCGCATCGAGCCGGGCTGCCATGGCCTAGATCCCGCTGATCACTTTGGCGGTCACCACCGGCGAAGCGATCTGGTTGACCATTTCGATGAACTTTTTCAGGCTGTTGGTCTTGGCATTGGCGACCAGCATGACATCGCGCTCGCGCATCTGAAAGCGCTGCGCGGCGAAGTAGCCCGAAGGATCGAGCAGGCTCAGCCGGTAGATCACCGGCTTTTCGGTCAACCCGCCGTTTTCTTCGCGGCGTTCGATCCGAAATATGAACACCCCGGTCGGATCGGCCTTGTCATCGTTGAGCCCGCCGGCCCGGGCCAGCGCCTGGTCAAGTGTCAGTTCGCTGCGTTCGAAGGCAATCTCGGAGACCGAACGGGCCGCGCCCAGCACGGTGATCGAGCGCACTTCCCTGCTGAGTTCGACATGATCGCCCGGGGTCAGCACCACATTGCGGTGGTCGGCGGCGCCGATCTCGTCGAGCCGGGCGATCGAAACCTCGCCGCTGCGGGTCAATCTGACCACGGTATCGGCGGCGCGCGATTTCGACCCGCCGGCCAGCGCAACCACATCGAGCAGCCGTTCGCCCGCCTCGCTCAACGCCACCCGGCCGGGCCGCGCCACTTCGCCATCGATCACCACCGCGTGCCCCGGACCAGGCTCAAAGGCGACCACGACCTGCGGGAACTGCGATTTGCCGCGCAGCCCGCGCTCGATCCGCCCGGCCGCCGCCATCGGGGTCAACCCGGCAATCGCGATCCGCCCGGCATAAGGAAAATCGATTGCGCCGGTTTCGGGGACGCGAAACGGCGGGAAGTCGCGCTTGCTGCCCTTGCCGCTGCCGGTATCGCCAAGGCTGCCATCACCGCCACCGAACAGCGAATAGCCCACTTCGAAGACCGAGACTGTCAGCACATCGCCGGGCAGGATCACCCCGGCGGTTGAGGCACCGTCGGGAATCGTCCAGGTCGGGAGCTCCTTTTGGCGCGCGGCGAGGCCCGATGGCGTCGCTGGCGTGATGTCGATCACCGCGATGCTGTCAGCCCGGGCAGGCCCAACCACTTGCGAAGCGGTCGGCGCAGAGCTGGGCAGCCCGGCGCAGCCGCCCAACGCCAGCATGGCCACCACAATCGAATTCCTGAACGCCGGGGTCATCGGCCAAGCACCTTGTCGTACATCGCCTGGAGGCGATTCTGGTAGGACAGCATATCGTAGTTGGCCGCCTGCTTCACGCCCGCTGCCGAAAGCCGGGCACGCAGTTCGGCATCCTGATCAAGCGCGTGCAGGCCCGCGGCGATCGAACCGACATCGTAGGGATCGACGGTCAAGGCTGCATCACCGACCACTTCGGGCAGCGAGCTGGTCTGGGCGGTGAGCACCGGGGTGCCCAGCATCATCGCCTCGAGCGCGGGCAAGCCGAAACCTTCGTAGAGCGAGGGGAAGGCCACCGCCTTGGCCCCGCGCACCAACCGCATCAGCAGGCCGCGCGGCAGATAATCGATCCGCCGGATGTTCCTGAAAGTGGCCTTGAACGGCTGGATCTCGTCCTTTTGCAACAGCCGAAGTTCGGCCTCGCTGCCCCAGGCCCGCGCGCCGACGATCACCAGCGGGGTCTTGGTCGGAAGCGAGAGATAGGCCTCGATCAAGCGGCCCACATTCTTCTTGGGCTCCACCGCGCCGAAGAACATGAAGTAGCCTTTGTAGGGCAGGTTGAAGATCGAGCGGACCGATTGCTCAACCTCCTGCTCGGTGGTTTCCAGCACCGAATCCGAAAGCCGTACTGCCTGGTAGGTGTTGGTAACCTTGTCCTCGCTTACCTTGAACATCCGCAGGATATCAGCGCGGCTGGCTTCGGATACGGTGCAGATATGATCGCCCTTGCGGATGCAGGCACGCAGCAGCTTCTGATAGATCCGCTTGTTGTCCAATGTGGCGAAAGGCAGCCGCAGCGGCACCAGATCGTGCAGCGTGTAGATGTTCTTTGCCCCGTCCAGTTTGATCGGGAACGGGTAGGTCCAGTGCATGATATGCGGCGGGTCGGGCACCCGCACGTGCATGAACAGGCCATAGCGCTTGAAGTGTCGCGCCGCCATTTCGAACAGATCCGGCGAGCTGAACAGCCGGTCGAAACTGGGCAGGCGATGGGCAAACTGGCTGGTTTCGACCTGCCCCTGCCCCGGCGAAGGAAGCTCGCGCGCCAGCTTGGACCTGGCCAGCAGGGGAAGTTCGCGCAGGCCCTTGAATGGCCAGCGCCTAACCTTGCTCGCGCCTTCCGCGCCCAGTGCCTCGTAGAACACGATCTCGCGCAGCTTCGGGTTGAACGGCGCGCGCAGGCCGTAAAGCCCGTCAACCTTCAGCCCCATCCCCTGCGCCGCCAGCGCCAGGTTGTAGCCATAGGTCGCCACCCCCGTGCCGCGCGGCAGCGAAAGGTTGAAACCATCGATCATGATCCGGCTGGGCGCGGTCAAGCAATCACCTTGTGAGAACGGTTTGCATGTCTAGCCGCGCACCCCCATATTGGCAACGCAACGACTTATGTCGCTTTCCCGCCGAGGCCGCGTGATCCAGTTCGCCAATGTCAGCAAGCGGTTCCGCACCCGGTCGGGCACCCACACAGTGCTCGACGCGGTGTCGCTGCGCCTGGAACGCGGCGATGCGCTGGGGATCTGCGGACACAACGGCTCGGGCAAATCGACCCTGCTCAAGCTGATCGCCGGGGTCGAACAGCCCAGCAGCGGCACGATCACCCGCAGCGGCAGCACCTCGTGGCCGATCGGCTATGCCAGCGCCTTTCAGTCCAGCCTGACCGGGGCCGACAACGTGCGCTTCATCGCCCGGATCTATGGGCGCCCGATCAAGGATACGCTGGCCTTCGTCGACCACTTCGCCGAGCTGGGTTCTTACCTGGCCATGCCAATCCGGACCTATTCATCGGGGATGATGGCGCGGCTGGCTTTCGCCGCGTCGCTGGCGGTCGACTTCGATTGTTACCTGGTCGACGAAGTGACCGCCGCGGGCGATGCGCGGTTCCGCCAACGCTGCGAAGACGCGCTGATGGCCCGGCGGGAGAGCGGCACCCTGGTTATGGTTTCGCATGATCCGCACACGCTCAGGCAGTATTGCACCTCAGGCGCGTTGGTTGGCCAAGGCAGAGTGGATCTGTTCGAGACGATCGGCGAAGCAATCGAGCGGCACTTCGCGCTGGCTTAATCCGCCATATGCTCGCGTATGCCCGCGAGCAGCAGCCAGCCGATCGCAAAGGCCGTGGCCAGGCCAAGAAATACAGCCAGGGTCAGGCCCAGCGGCCTGGGCCAGGCCGGCTTGTCGGGCATATTGGCCGATACCACCGGGACCAGGAACAGCCGCTCACGCGCGGCCTGATCGTTGGCCCGAGACAGGCGCATGCGGGCATCGTCGTAGCGTTTGACTGCCAGTTCCTGCTTGAGCTTGAGCTCTTCGTAGACGGCCAGCCGGTTGTTGACCGCGTTGTTGCCGCCGGTCAGCCTGGCACGCAGTTCAGCCGCGCTGCGCTCCAAAGTGCGGACCCGGGCATTGGCCGAAACCACCAGCGGACTGCCGGCCGAAAGGCTGGCGCGCATCCCGGCCAGATTGGCGCGCTCCTGAACCAGCTGGGCCTCGATTTTTTCAAGCTGCAGCTGAGTGCCTTCACCGTACTTGGCCGGATCGATATCACGGGTCAGGTCGCGAAAGGCGGTCAGCTTGCCCTGGATCGTGGCGATCTCCTCTTCGGCGCTGGCCAGGTTGGCCTGGGCATCCTGCTGTGCGGCGGCGACCGCGCGCTGGTTGAAAGTGTTGATCCGTTCTTCGCCCAGCGCGATCAGCGCCACGGCGATCCGTTGGGCATCGCCCGGGGCAAAGGCGCGAACCCGAACCTTGGTGATCCCCGACTGCTCATCGAAATCAACGTGAACGCGCCCGCGATAGTATTCGAGCAGCGTTTCGGCGCGCGGCTGCGCCGGGGTGAGCCGTGAGAACCAGTCTGCATCGTCGCGGGCATAAAGCGTGGCAATGTCGATCCCCCCCTTCTTCAGCGCAGCAATCGCATCGGGAGACTTCATGAAATCACGCACCGCCAGCGATTCGCCTTGCGCCGGGTTGCCCGCCCCTTGCGCGACCATGGCGGCCAGCAGCCCGCCCTCCTGCCGGTTCTGTTCGATCCCGCGGATCATGTATTCGGCGTGGGAATCGTACTGCGGGCTGGCGATCAACAGGGTGTAGAGCAGCACCAACAGCGTCGGCAGCAGTACCAGCAGGCCAAACGCACCCGCCCGTGAAAGGCGCATCAGCGCCTTCGGCTGATCCTGCGTTTCGATCTCTGCAACCTGCATGTCCATCTGTCCGGGCTAGTCCTCTTGGCCGCGATTGTCAGCCGTCAATTGACTTCGATCCGCCCCCGCACCGCCCGCAGACCCGCCAGCCCCAGCACGGTCAGCCCGGCCGAACAGGCGATCGGATAGGCCAGCCCCGCAAAGTCCGCCGGATAGCCCGCGAAAAGTCCTACCCGCAGCAGCTCGAACATGGGCACGGTCGGTACCCAGGCGAGCAGGGCCTGCAGTCCCGGAGAAAACCACTGCATCGCAAAGAACGCGCCCGATAGCGGCATCGACAGGTAGAGCAAGGGGTGGACCAGCCGTCCGGCCAGCGGGCTCTGGTGCGAAAGCGCCATGACCAGCATCGACAGCGCGAAGGAGAACCAGCCCATCAGCAACGTGGCGGCAAGCACCAGCACCGGATTGTCGGGCAAATCGGCATAGCCGGCCAGCCAGGCCAGAGGCAACAGCAGCGCCAGCACCGCTACCGTGCTGCCCAGCTCCAGCAACGCCCGTGCCAGCAGCATGTCGAACAGGGTCACATGGCGATGATTGAGCAGCGGCCGGTTCGCCTCGAGCAAGGTTTCAGCGCGCGAGACCATCGAGCGGAACATGATGAACAGCGCATAGCCGGCCAGCGCAAACGGCACCGATCTGGCATTGCCGGTCAGCGGCAGGCGCTGCGCCGAATGTAGCGCCCCCACCGCCACCGCCAGCAGCAGCGGCTCGCCGAAAATCCACAGGAAGCCGATATTGGCGCGGCCAAAGCGCGTGTGCAGTTCGCGCAGGATCAGCGCGCCGACAACGTTGGTCTGGGTCCGGACAGCGCGGGCAAGACTCTGGCTCATGCCGAAAGCTCGCCTAGCATCCGGTCCACCAGCGCGAAGTGCGACGGCCAGTCGGGCGCCTGCCAGCCTTTGAGCCGCTCCAGCTGGGATCTGCGTTCTGGGGAATCCGGACGGGCATAGGCCAGGATAGTGCGCTCCCAGCCAGGCCCGTCAAGCGGATCGAGGAATTCGGGGATGTGCCCGGCAGTCTCGCGGAATACCGGCAGATCCGACGCGATCACCGGCACGCCTTGGGCCAGCGCCTCGCCCACCGGCATGCCAAAGCCTTCGGCAAAGCTGGGCATCAGCAGCGCGGCGGCTCCGCCCAGCAGGCTGGCCAGCGCTCCATCGCCCAGCGCATTGTGCTCGATGACATGCGAATGAATCGCCGGGTTGCGTTCCAGCAGGTCGAGGATCTGCTCGTTCTCCCAGCCCCTGCGCCCGACGATCACCAGCCGGGGGATGGCATCTGCGTGGCGCTCGGCCATGGCCCGCCAGGTGTGGAGCAGCAGCAAGTGGTTCTTGCGCGGCTCGATCGTGCCCAGGCAAACGAAATAGGGCCGCTGAGGCAAAGCGAAATCTGGATCGGGCGCGACGGGCTTCAGCGTGCCGAGCGGGGCGACCTGGACGCGGGCCGCGATAGCGCGCGGCGCTGCAAAACGCTGCAGCGCCTGGGCAGTCGCCGCCGAATTGACCACCAGGGCGTCGGCCAACGCCAGGGCATTGTCCAGCCGCTGGGCATGGCGCGCGGCCCCGCCGGCCCGGGCATATTCGGGATGATCGACCGGGATCGTATCATGCAGGAACAGCACCAACCGCCCATGCTTGCCCTTGAGCCGCTCGAGCCAGGCCGGGCGGTGCCAGTTCTGGTGCGAGGGGATCAGGCCCAGCGCCGCACCACCGGGCATGGCGCTCGACGCGGCGAGCAAGGACGCGGTGCGGCTCAGCGATCCATCGCCGCCAACTTGCCAGGTCGCCTCGAGCCAGTTCAGGAACCCTTCGAGCCGCAGCGGATCGAGCAGGCGCCCGCCGAGCGCTCCGGCCCGAACCACGAACTGCGCGTCCGGTCGGGTCAGGAAATGCCGGGCATAGGCCAGCTCAACCCGGTCGATCCCGCTCGGCGTGGCGTGCCGCGCGCGCCACACCAGCCGCGACAGATCAAGGCGCAGCGGAAGGCTCATGCCGCCTTGCCCAGCATCCGCGCCGCCGCCAGCGGGGCCAGCCGTGCGAGCCCGGCGCGGCTGTGAAAGCCCGCGTTGATCAGGCATTCGCTCCACAAGGCCCGCGCGATCAGGTCATAGGCACCCGGCTCTGGCGCTTGGGGGTCCTGCCAGAACCGCGCCAGCGGGCCGGGATCGGACAGGCCCGGGATCGCATAGAGCGCGCGGCCGAGCGCGTGGACCGGCTTGCCCTTGGCCAGCGCCAGCGCGCCGACCGTGGAATTGACTGTCACCACCCCGGCGCAGGCATCGAGCAGCTGGTCGAGATCGCCATGTTCGATGAACCGGATGCGCGGCTCGCCCGCCGCGATGCGCTGGGTCACACGCCGCCATCCGTCGAGATCGGGATCGAGCGGGTGGCGCTTGACCAACAACATTGTGCCTTGCGGAGCATCGGCGACAAAGCCCGCCACCACCGCTTCGATCGCCGCGGTCATCCCGGCAAAGTGCGAGCGGTGGACCAGCGAGGCATCGCCGTCGATCTGCAACGGCAGCAGGAAAAAGCGCCTGCCGGCCACCGCAGTCAAAGCCCGGCGGCTATCGCGCCGCTCGCGCCAGCCACGCGCCCAGCGCCGGTTCCAGGCGAGCATTTCGAAGAACGAATGGCGCGGGCGGTGGCTGCGATAGTGCGGGTAAAGCGG
>JANPMA010000073.1:0-4346 GCA_031422595.1 Novosphingobium sp.
GCCAAGGAACGGCTCGATCGCGGCGATACGCAAGTTGCCGCCGCGCTGTTCGACGAGGTCGAGCGCCAGCATCCCTATTCGCCGTGGGCGCGGCGCGCGCAGCTGATGAGCGCGTTCTCCTATTACGTGGCGAAGGATTACACCAAGTCGGTCCAGGCGGCGCAGCGGTTCCTCTCGATCCACCCGGGCAACCGCGATGCGGCCTATGCCTATTACCTGATCGGGCTGTGCTATTACGAGCAGATCAGCGACGTTGACCGCGATCAGAAGATCACCCGCCAGGCGCTTGACGCGCTGACCGAGGTGGTCCGCCGCTTCCCGGCCTCGCGCTATGCCGGCGATGCCAAGCTCAAGATCGACCTGGTCAACGACCATCTGGCCGGCAAGGAAATGCAGATCGGCCGCTATTATGAGCGCTCCGGTCGCTGGCTTGCCGCGAGCGAGCGGTTCCGCACTGTGGTTGAGAAGTACCAGACTACCAGCCACACGCCCGAAGCGCTGTTCCGCATGGTCGAAACCCAGCTCCAGCTCGGCGTGCCGCAGGAAGCGCTGAAGTATGCTGCGGTGCTGGGCCAGAACTATCCGGGCAGCGAATGGTACCAGAAGGCCTATGCGCTGATGCAGAAGCACGCGCCGGGCGTAGCGATCAAGTAAGGGCGCCGCCCGCCAAGGCCTGCCGGTGACCGGTCGCAGCCGGCGCCGCGGTGCCAGCCACCTGGGCCTTCTCGCAACGGGCCAGAGCTAGACTTTCTACTCCCCAAGTTGACATTTCATTCGGCCCCGTGCTCTATGGCCAGCGACCATGCTTTCGCAGAAAACCCGATATTCGATCCGCGCGCTCCAACACCTCGCCGATACCTGGCGGCAAGGGCCGGTGCGGCTCGATGCGATCGCCGAAGCGCAAAACATCCCGCGCAAGTTCCTGACCGTGATCCTGTCGGAAATGGTCCGCGGCGGGCTGGTCAACTCGACCCGCGGGCGCGACGGCGGTTATGAACTGGCGCTCGATCCGGTCGATGTGCGCTATGGCGACATCATCCGCCTGACCCGTGGCAGCCTGGCGCTGGTCCCCTGCGCCAGCCGCAATGCGCACGAGCATTGCCAGAACTGCCTGCCCGAAACCGAATGCCGCCTGCGCGGCCTGATGCTGATCTTGCGCGATGAGATGGCGGCTATGCTCGACAAGGTCAGCCTGGCCGATCCGATCACGCTGGAAGCGCCATTCGCGGATGCGGCCGGGGGCTGACATCAGCGGCCCATTCGGCTGAAGCGTCGGTCAGTGCGGCCAGGAACTGGTCAGTCGCGCGATCCCACGAATAGCTCGCCCCGATGACCGCTGCGGCCAGCGGGTCCAGGTGCAGCGCCTTGCGGACCGCCAGGGCCAGGTCTTCATCGAGCACGCCGATCGTGGCCGGAAGATCGTCACCGGGACCGCGTCCGTTGTGCCCGATGATGTCGAGCGGGCCGGCAACAGGATAGGCGGCGACCGGCACCCCGCAGGCCAGCGCCTCGATCAGCACCAGTCCGAAAGTATCGGTGCGGCTGGGGAAGACAAACAGATCGGCCGAGCAATAGGCCCGGGCCAGGCGCTCGCCGCTGAGTGCGCCCGTGAAGATCGTTTCGGGATAGCGCGCCTTGAGCGCGGCCAGGTCAGGCCCGTCGCCAACCACCACCTTGTGTCCCGGGACCTTGAGGTCGAGAAAGGCCGGCAGGTTCTTTTCGGTTGCGACCCGGCCGACACAGAGCAGCACCGGACCTGGCAATGCCGTCAGTTCGGGTAGCGGGGCATGCCCCGGGCGAAACAGCTCGCGATCGATCCCGCGGGTCCACAGCCGCCAGTTCGGCAGCCCCCGCGATGTGAGCTCTGCGCCCAGCGTCGGGGTCGAAACCAGCACCGCGCGCGAAGGCGCGTGGAAGCGGCGCATCACCGGCCAGAACCGCTCGGCATCAAGCCCGGTGCGCAGCGCGGCATAGTCGGGGAAGCGGGTGTGGAAGGCGGTGGTGAAAGGAACGCCCCGCGCCAGGCACCAGGCCCGCGCGCTCCACCCGATCGGTCCTTCGGTGGCGATATGGACAATCTCGGGTGCAAAGTCGGTCAGCGTGCGGCGGGTGCCGAAGCGCGGGACGAGGGCAAGGCGGATTTCCTTGTAACCGGGCATCGGCACGGTGCGAAACTGCTGCGGGGTAACCAGCTCAACCTCGTGCCCGCGGGCCAGCAGATTGGTGACGGTGGTCGAAAGCGAGCGGACCACGCCATTGACTTGCGGGTGCCAGGCGTCGGTGCAGATGGCGATCCTCATGCCGGTTCCTTTTCCTTTGATGCATCGGTGACGCTCGGCGCCGGGCGTTCTGCCGCGCGGCGGTGTTCCTCGGCCCAGTCGAGCAGCGACATGGCGCCATCAGCCGCTTCGACCAGCGCGGTGCAGCTTTCCACCCAGTCGCCGTCGTTGTAATAGGTGACAGTGCCGATCTGGCGGATTTCGGCGCTGTGGATGTGTCCGCAGACCACCCCATCAACGCCGCGTTCGCGCGCGGCATGGGCCACGGCCTCCTCGAACTCGCCAATAAAGGCGACCGCGTTCTTGACCCGCTTCTTGAGGTAGGATGACAGCGACCAATAGGGCAGGTGCAAGCGCCGCCGCATCCGGTTGAGCACCACATTGAGCTGGAGCAGCACGGTGTAGGCAGCGTCCCCCAGGAAGGCGAGCCAGTGGTGATAGAGCACCACCACGTCAAAGGCATCGCCGTGGGTGACCAGCAGGCGGCGGCCATCGGCGGTGGTGTGTATGGCTTCCAGCGCAACCTCAACCCCGCCGAAAGTCATCCCGGCATAAGGACGCAGCATCTCGTCGTGATTGCCCGCGACCAGCACCACCCGGGTGCCCTTGTGCGCGAGCTTGAGGATCCGGCGGACCACTTCGTTGTGGGCGTCGGGCCAGTACCAGCCTTTGCGCAGCCGCCAGCCATCGACGATGTCGCCGACCAGATAAAGCGTCTCGCATTCGATCGAACGCAGGAAATCGAGCAGCAGTGCGGCGTTGCAGCCGCGGGTGCCCAGGTGGATGTCGGAGATCCAGACGGTGCGGAATTTGCGCTTGGGGCGGAAACCGCGCGGCTCGGGCAGATCAAGCCAGGCGGGGAGGGAACCGGGAAAGGACTTTTGGGTCATCGGGTGAACACTCGCTGCTCCACTGGCGGTCCTATGCCGCACGTGGGTTGCAGTTGGGCGTCAGTTCGAGGACAGTTCGATGACGGCGGACAATGGCCACGCGCCGGGGTGACTCCGCCGTTGCATTGCATTAGAACAGTCAGCGAACATGCTGACTTCGCTTGCCATCCGCAACATCGTGCTGATCGAGGCGCTCGACCTGTCGTTTGGCGACGGGCTGGGGGTGCTGACCGGGGAAACCGGCGCGGGCAAGTCGATCCTGCTCGATGCATTGGGGCTGGCGCTGGGCGCGCGGGCCGATAGCGGGCTGGTCCGCGGCGGTGAGGATCAGGCCAGCGTTACCGCGACCTTCGAGTTTGACAAGCTGCCGATGCCGATCCGCGCGCTGCTGGGCGAGGCCGAGGTGGACATCGAGCCGGGTGAGCCGCTGATCGTGCGCCGCCGGCTCAAGGCCGACGGCGGGTCCAAGGCTTTCATCAACGACCAGCCGGTCGGCGCGGCCTTGCTGCGCGATCTGGGCGCGCACCTGGTTGAGCTGCACGGCCAGCATGATGATCGCGGGCTGGTCAACCCGCGCGGCCACCGCGCGCTGCTTGATCGCTACGCTCGCGCCGACGTCGATGGCGTAGCGTCTGCCTGGGCCGAATGGCGCAAGGCCCGCGATGAACTGGATGCCGCGCGCGCCGCAATCGCCCAGGCCTCCGCCGATCGCGACTTGCTGCTGGCCTATCTGGCCGAACTGACCACGCTCGAACCGCTTGAAGGCGAGGAGCAGGAACTGGCCGAGGCCCGCGCGACTATGCAGAAGGGCGAGCGGCTCTCAGGCGATCTGGAGGAGCTGCGCAAGCTGTGGGCCGGATCGGATTCGGCGCTGACCACTTTGCGCAGCGCGGCCCGGCGGCTGGACCGGATCGCTGCCGAACATCCGCTGCTGGGCGAAGCCTTGGCCGCGCTTGACCGCGCGGTGATCGAGGCCGGCGAGGCCGAGGACAAGCTCGAACGCGCGGCCGAGGCCTTGACCCACGATCCCGCCAGGCTCGATGCGATCGAAACCCGCCTGTTCGAACTGCGCGCCATGGCCCGCAAGCACCAGTGCCAGGTCGATGACCTGCCGCACACCATGCGCACAATGCGCGTCACCCTCGATGCGATCGCGGGCGGGGAGGCCAATGTCGCC
>JANPMA010000074.1:0-7467 GCA_031422595.1 Novosphingobium sp.
GGGGTCTTTGCCGGATCGGAAGGAGTTCGGAGAGGGTTTTCAACCCATCAGCTCGCGGCGTGACCCGAGCCGAGTGTGGTGGATGAGTTGCTATCGAGATGTGCCGCCCCGAGCGCGTTGCCTCTTCGCCACCGCGCGCGCGCAGTCCGAAATGGGCCTTGCCTCAGTCCGGCAATCTCGCAGAGTAGAAGGCGTCCTGCCCAAGCGATGACCGTGCTCTACCGCCTCGACTCCTCCGCCGTGCTAACGGGTTGAGGTTCGACGGGTCGCGGGACGCAAGGCTTGCCACTCAGCTCGCACGAGCTCCGCCCGGTGACGTGGTGACAAGGTGAGGGGGGATCGGCTGTTCAGATGGCGCGGGCTGAACCGAGCCCTGCGTTGCACGATCAATTTCGCATCCGAATGGTGTTAGACGCGTCAGCGTACGGCAGATTTCAACAATAAAGCCGCTCAATCTCACAGCACAGCGACCGATTTATTTGATTCTTGAAGATTTGTCGTTCAAGGTAAGATGGCAGGGGGCAATTTGATGAAAACTGCTATCTGGAATCGCAAGCTTATACTTCTAGTATTTTCTTCGATTATTTCCTTTATTCTATTTTCGGATCAGAGTCTTGCGCAGAGCTCGCCACCTGGCGTCAACAAATATCTCGCACTCAATCCTCCGCCGGTTCCGACCAGCGCAACGATTTTCTCGAATGTCTCCAGCCCCCAAACGGCCACTCCATACACCTATGTGATCGATGTATTCTACAGCGGCACAGGTTCGATCTCGATCGCCGACAATCTTCCTGCGGGGTTCGTGGCGACCGGCTGCTCTGTGTTCGTCAACTTTGTGCCCCAGACGGTGTCGGGGTGCCCGGCGAATGGAGCACCCGCACCGGTGATCGGCCCATTCACCGCCACAGGTTCACCTCCCCATCGCATCCTCGTCTACATCGCCGGCTCGTTCACAGTTGGAGGACAGAAATTCAACGAAGCAAGCGTGGCCGCGGGCGGACTGACCGGGACGGGCGACATCGACGTCTTTGTCGACACCCAGCCTCCGGCCTTCAACCTATCCGTCACGAAGGCGGCCGACCATGTCACTGCGGACTTCGGGGACGCCATCGTATACACTACGACCGTCACCAACACCTCCACGGTCGACGTTAATCTTGCGGGCATCGTTTCGCTGTTCGATCGGATGGAGAATCAAAGCAGCAGCAACGAATTCGCGCTCACGTGGGGCTGGCTCAACTGCGTCGCAAGCCCTGGATCAACCTGCATGGCACCGCCGCTGACGCAAGCCAATGCGCCGACGTTGCTCGGACCCGGCGAGGCGGTCGATATCTTCACCACATCCCCCGGCAGCACCACCGGCATTCCGGTCGATCCGTTGCAGGCTGGTGGCGTGCTCAAGGTCGGCGGCACGATGACAATCACCTATTATGCGCAGATCGAAAGCAACGATCCCTGTGCGCCGACACCGCCCAACTTCAAGAACACAACATTTCTGGCGCTCGGTTCTGGACAGGGCAATTTTCCTGACTCGAATTCCGCCGACAATACGGCTTCTGTGACAATCCCGTTGACCGGCCTTCCGACCGCTTGCCCGCCGCCGCCGGTCAAGATCTCCAAGCGCCTGCTTACCACGTCGCCGACTTGGGGATTGCCGCTGACCTATCAGGTCACCGTCATCAACACGAGCGGCCAAAACCTCCAATTCACTTACGAAGACCGCGTCGCGGGAGCCCCCGCGACCACAGTCTTCGATGCCGCGCTGGGACCGCAGACCTGCATTCCGTCGGGCTGCATGCACACCAGTTTTTCGCCCGTGACTTGGATCGGCTCCAGTCCCAAAAAGCTCTTTCAGCGCTCGACGAGTGCGGGCACGATCTCGCTGCCTGCCAATAGCAGCTACACGATCACCTATCAGGTCACTTACACGGCTGCCTGTGCGATCAACGGCTCGAAAGTCAAAATCCGCAACGAATTCATCGCGCGCGGGACGGTGCTCGCGCCGACGCCTTACAATTTCAATGCCCGAAAATCGCATATTGCGACGATGGAACCCGCTCTTCTGGTCTGCGATCTCATTGTCAAAAAGCAATGGAAGCCAATTCCCCCGGTGAATCCGGCAGCGCCCCTCCAGTTCGGGGTCCCGGTCGGCACCTACCAAGTCGCCTGGATCAACAATTCATCGACCTTCGGCATGAAGCTGGGTTCGCTATGGGACGTGTTGCATATCGACAGCCCGCTCTATGCCACCGTCCCATTGACCTTTTCACCGCCCAGTTGCTCGGGATCGAACATGGCGGGCTGGGTCAATGTCCTGGCAGGCAGCACCGGCGTCGATGTCAGCCCGACGACGACGCCCTGGCAGGGTGCGCAGGCGATCCGTATCGAACAGGCCAATTTCCAGCCCAACGGCATGGTGAGCTGCACATTCACTGTCACCGCGCACCGGCCCTTGCCGACCGAGCTTAATTGCCAGACGCAAGGCACGCCCAAGCTGTGGAACACCGCGCTGGGGGACATGGACACCGCCTATAACCCCAACACCGCGCCGTGGAAGGAAGCCTCGGTCGACAAGCGCTTGCCGCTGTGCATCAACGTCTCGATTCAGAAAGTGCCCAGCCCCCCCTTCGTGTTGCCCGGCGATCCGGTCAACTGGACCATTTCGGTCAGGAACAACGCGCCGGCCGGCAACGGGCCGATCGGCGTGGGGATTACCGAAACGGTTCCGCCGCAACTGCTTCCCCTGGTCAGCGGGCCTTCGTGCACTCCGGCGCCCGGTTCGACCTGCTCGGCGGCGTTGCTTTCGCCCATCCTGCTTGGCTCGGTCAACAATCTTGCGGTGGGCCAGACCAGCACGATTCAGATGACAACGAGCAGCCCGGCGGCGGTCACTAGCGTCAAGAACACCGCCCAGGCAATGACCCTAATCGCCCCCGGGTTCTACTATCACCCGCGTCCCGATCCGCAGGGCAGCGGCACGGTCTCTACCGCCTGGCCCGCGCTGACCAAGGACTTCAGCGATAGCACGGTATTCGGACCGCAGAGCGGCGTGACGCTGACCTTCACCGTTAAAAACCTGCCCTACAATCCGGCTGTCGGTGCGATGAGCTTTGAGGAGAAGCTGCCGCTCGGCATCGCGGTCGGTCCGGTCACGCAGAACAGCTGCGGCGGCGCGGTATCGGTCACCCCCGGCACCGGGACAACGCCCTACCAGGTCAAGCTGGCCGGTGGCGCTCTCGCGGCGGCTACGGCAAGTTGCCAGTTCACCGTGCCGGTCACCTTCGATCGCTGCGGCGCCTTCAGCAACAGCAACGGCAACCTGGTTGCGAATTCGGTCAACCACCTGACGCCGAGCCTGAACGCGACTGTGACCGTCGCCTGTCTCAAGCAGCTCACCGGCAACGGATCGCCCGCGGCCGCCGACAACGGCTTCGGCTGCGTGCTCTACGATGCGGGGCCGATCAAATGCTGGGGCACGGGCGCGCTCGGCAGGCCGCCGCTTCCCACCACCGCGCAGCTGGTGGCGGGTGCCGATCCGGCCGAGATGATCGATGCCGGACCCACTCATGTCTGCACTATCACCAAGACCGGCGAGGCGCAGTGCTGGGGCAGGAACGGGAACGGACAACTCGGCGATAGATCCTTGATCGACCGCCTCAACCCTGTGTTCGTAATGAAGGGCCCTCTCACCAACCCCACCAAGCTGACAGATCTGATCGATATCAGCGCGGGCGGGACAAGTACCTGCGCGATCGACAATTTCTTTAAGGTATGGTGCTGGGGGCGGCAGCCGGTCAATTACGGCAACTTTGCCGTCCAGGTGCCCACCGACGCCGCCAGACAGGTTTCGGTCAGCAGCACCCATATCTGCATAACGCTGCTCTCGAACCAAGCGAGGTGCTGGGGCGAGCAGCAATATGGTGCGCTGGGCAATTTCAATCCCGCAGCGGGTACGATCCCGTCACCAACGCTGGTGCGATCCACCAGCGCCACTTCACCGCCACTGCCAAACATCGCCTCGATCGAAGCCGGCGTGAACTACACCTGCGCCTTGATGGCCACGACTCCGTCTCGGGTCCGCTGCTGGGGGCGCAACGATACCGTCGGCGGGCTCCCGCTGACCGGCGCACTGGCGACGGGATCGACCGCCTCCAATGTCTTGGCCCCAGCCTTCGTTTCAGGCCTGACCAACATCCGCAATCTGACCGTCGCCGATTCGAATTCGGGCCAATCGCACAATTGCGTAGTGCGCAGTTTGAACCTGCGGATCGTGTGCTGGGGCTCCAATGTCCATCAGCAACTGGGCAGCGGCCCGCCGCCCAACTGGAAACCTCCGACCATTGTTTTGCAGCAGGTCCATGCCAGTCCGGCGGTGACCGGCCCGCTCGACGCCAGCAATGGCAAGACCTGCGCGATTGTCGGCACCGGCACGAACGCCCTCTCGGCATCGGTGCGCTGCTGGGGCAGCAGGATACTTGGCCGTCAGCTAGGAGACGGGCTGGCAATCCCGACGAGCACCGCCAGTGCGGTCACTGTGGTCGGAGTCCCATAGCCCATCCTTTGTCTGCAATTCCGCCAGCAACTACGCCAGCGCGAAGCCGCGCGCCCACGCTCTGTGGCTGAACGGCGAATGGGATCGCGCCCAAGCCCTGATCGCGCCCTATTCTCGTCGCTGATCCGCGAAGCCTGAGCCGTCACCCCTTGCTCGCCGCGATCCAGTCGTCGATTTTCTTCTCGAGCACCGGCATCGGCAGCGCGCCGGTGCCGAGGACCTGGTGGTGGAACTCCTTGATGTCGAACTTCTTGCCCAGCGCATCGTCGGCCTTCTTGCGCAGCCGCTGGATGGTCAGCGCGCCGACCTTGTAGGCGAGCGCCTGGCTGGGGATGGCGATATAGCGCTCGACCTCGGCGGTGGCGTCGGTGCGGCCCATCGACGAGTTGGCGAGCATGTATTCGATCGCCTGGTCGCGGCTCCAGCCCTTGGCGTGAATCCCGGTATCGACCACCAGCCGCATCGCGCGGAGCATTTCGTCGTCGAGCGTGCCCTGGCGCGACCACGGGTCCTTGAACAGCCCCATCTCGTAGCCGAGGGTCTCGGCGTAGAGCCCCCAGCCCTCGGAATAGGCGGTGTTGCCGCCGAACCGCATGAACGCGGGCAGCGCCGCGTTCTCCTGCGCCAGGCTGATCTGGAAGTGGTGCCCGGGCGCGCCTGGCCCTGCAGATCGGAAGCCACGCGCAAAAGCGTTATCTGCCCGCCGATCTGCGCCCGACGCTAACCGCAACCGTGCGCAATCACGCATCGGCTCCAGCCGGCGCCTTCCCGCTGGCGCATTCGGCCTGGCGCAGTACCTTGTGGATGCGGACGAACCCGTGGTTCGCCGCCGAGGTGCTGCCGGTGCTGCGAGAGACGGTGGCCAGTGCAATGGCCGACTGGACTACAGCTCTTGCCAACGAAATTGCAGGAGTGATAGCCCGCTGTTGTGGCCAGCCCCGAACAACAACATGTCAAGGATCAGGGCGCTATCGCCACTGCGACGGTCGTAATTGTCCTTACGGCAAATCTTGGCATTCTGGTTGGCGCGTTCTGGCAGTTGGTTGAGCCGCATCCCCAATTCGCGAAACTATTGGGCCCATTTATCAGCCGGCTGTGCATGCTGGGATTGATCGCGGGTTGCTTGCGGTTCTTCCGTCTCATGATCAAGCTTGGCGGCGCTTCGGCGAAGAACGAACATCGGGACTGGTACCTTGCCTTTCGCCATGGCTTGGAATCGGGCAATGCCGCCGGCTTTTACGCACGCGGGGTGCGGGCGGCGATCGGCTGGGTGGATCGCTTCTTGGGCGATGCCGGGCGGAGATCAAAAGGCCTTTTCCCGCGCGCCTTCGGCCTGAAAAAGCAGGCCCCGTTGTGGACCGCCGCCAGTTATGACCGCTGCCTGCTGCTGGCGCTCGCCTATCCGGTGGCGGCGATTGTGCTGTTCTGGGCGCTGTGGGGCCATGTCGGGCAGGCCGAAGCAGCGCTGGCAATGCAGGAAGCACCTGGGTGGCAAAGGGGGCTTGCTCTCTTGTCCGCCGCTGGCGCGATTTTCGCCGCTCATAGGTCTGTTTTCGCAAAGGTGGAGCGGCCGCGAATGGTCTGGCTAACCGTGGCGGCTCTTCTCCTGACCGTTGGCGCTAGCGCTGGCATTGGCGTTGTCGCCAGCACCGTCGCGGCCGCTCTCGGTCTCGCTCTCGCTGGCGCTGGCGCTTATTTTAGCTCTCTCCGTGTCGATAGTCTTTTCGATGTTTCTGTCGCTGGCAGAGTTTATCTCGCTTTGCCTGGCGCTCTCGCTGTCGCTGTCGTTCTCGCTGTCGCTGTCGTCGGCCCTGTCCTGGGCCCTGGCGGCATCGCGCCACCTGGCGCTGGTCCTAGCGCCCTCGCTCTCGCTTTCGGTTTCCCAATCGTTCTCGCTGTAATCTGGTTGAGCGCCAATGCCCAACGTAGAGCCTTGTTTGGCCCATTCCTCACTGTATTTTCGCTTGCGATCCTGGCGTTGGCCGGCTGGTGGCTGCCGCATGGGCCGGTAGGCGTGGCCGCAAACCCAAGGACATTGATCCTTGTCTATTTCTTCGGGCTGCTGACCGTGGTCAACGCCCCGTTCGACTGGGCGGCGCTGGGCCTTACCCGCGGGCTGGTGCGGCGGGGGCAAGAGATCGGGGGGGTCTGGCCGCTGCTGCTGGCGCTGGGCGATTTTCTGCTGTCGCTGGCGATCCTCGCCACGCTGGCTTTGGCCACCCTGTGGGCGACGGAACTGTTCAACCATGCCGCCATCACCGGCGGCGGCACGGCGGTGCTCGACGTGCCGGCCTATCTCGACGCGCTGGCCGATCCCCAGCGGCGCGGCGATCCCGAATATTACTGGCTCTACGCCATGCTGTTTTCCAGCCAGATCCCCGCGCTGGCCAACCTCGCCTTCGGCGCCTTGTGTCTGCTGCGCGGCGTGCCGTGGGTCAACCGCTGGCTGGCTGATCGCTTGCCGGAAAAGGGCGGCATCGGCACTTGGGCCCGGCTGGGGGTGGCCGCGACGGAAGCGACGCAGCTGGCGCTAGCCGTGGCGCTGGGCTGCATTGTCTATTACGCCGTGGCGGCTTGGCTTATCGGCCTGATCGATCCGCTGTTCGGCCTGGGTTTGCTGGACCTTCTCCGCTCCGCCTCGATCGCCCCGCTGCTCGGATGAGGGTTGCGGTTGCAGGTGCAATCGCCCCTCAATACACGCCCCGCCTCCCCCAGCACGAAATCAACATGCACCCCGTCATAGGGAAACACCGCGCCAATGCGGCCACTCAACCCTACTTGCTCGCCGCGATCCAGTCGTCGATCTTCTTTTCGAGCACCGGCATCGGCAGCGCGCCGGTGCCGAGGACCTGATGGTGGAACTCCTTGATGTCGAACTTCTTGCCCAGCGCATCCTCGGCCTTCTTGCGCAGCCG
>JANPMA010000075.1:0-12083 GCA_031422595.1 Novosphingobium sp.
GATCTGATGGGGCAAAAGGTCCACATTCCCATGCCGGACGAGACGATCACGGCCACTGTGGCCAGGCCGATGTTCTATGATCCAGAAGGGAGCCGCCTCAATGGCTGACCTCGCCACACGCAGCGTGCCAGTGCCGGTTGAAGCGGCCGAATTCGCAGGTGTCTCAATCTCGTTGGGCGCACCCTTGGCGCGCTGGTCGCTGCGCGCACGCGATGCCAAGGCTTTGGCCAAGGCCGTGGGGCACAAGGTTCCGGCCAGGATCGGCACCACTGAAGGCGGCATGGCCTGCCTTGGCCCCGATGAATGGCTGCTGCGCCTGCCTGCTGGGTCAACCATTCCGATGGGCGAGGGCCTGCCGCTCAGCGTGGTCGACATCTCCGAGCGCGCGATCACGCTAGTGCTGGAAGGCCCGCGCGCGATCGATGTGTTGCAGAGCGGGGCACCGCGCGACCTGTCCAGGATGGCAATCGGCGAGGCGCGGCGGACGATCTACGAGACTGTCGAAATGGTGTTGATCCGTGAGGGCGAGGAACGCTGGACCGTGGACATCTGGCGCAGCTTTGCGCCTTGGCTGCGCGAGGCACTGGTTACCGCGGCAAGCCACCTGCGCTGACCCGCCAGAAGAGCAACAGATCCGCCGCCTGGCTGGCGGGGACATAGGCCAGACAGCTATCCGCGCCTTCAACCCGCAAGGTCACGGTAACATGCTCGATCAGCGTGGTCGCGACACAGTCGGTCGCAAACTCCACGCTCTCGGCGTCGAACAGGCCGCCTTCCATCAGCAGGCTGCGCCAGGCTGGGCCTGACAGTCGCACGCGCTTGTTACCGCCACCGCTCGGCGTTAGTGCGCCGCCATCAGCCAGGGCAGCCTTGATCGCTGCCACCTCGCCCTCGATCAACCAGGTGGTTGGTGAGAGGCGCAGGACATTGCCTTGAGCCTTGCCGACCTTGGGCAAGTGATGCCCCAGCGCCTTGGCGATCCGCTTGGCGGCAGCTTTGGGATCGCCCCACAGCTCAAACACATGCAACGGCGCGCGGCCGAGTTCTTCGATCGTCACCTCAGTCACGGTACCGCTCCCCGGCCGGATCGTAGAAGTGCGGGCTGGTAACGCGCACTTTCACGGTGGTCTTGCGGGTGGGGGAGTGGGCATAGAGCTCTTCCCCGTGCCGCGCCTGCCCGCCCTTGAGATGCCCGATCGCGATCGACCCGCCTTCCAGTACACGCAGGCCCGATCCGGTGACATGCCCCTCAGCCTCGCCGCCGATAAAGCTGACCAGCATCGAGCCTTCGGGGATCGAGCCGCCGTCCATGGCTTCCAGCCCGACGAATTGCTTGCGCGTCGGGTCAGCGAAATCGGGGCGCTGCAAGGTGGAGGAGCCAATCCAGCCGCCGGTCTTGTTGATCATCTTGCCCAGGCCCAACTCATGCGCGGTCAGGCGTCCGTCGATATCGGGGCCGACCACCATGTGGCCTTTCTCGATCCGCAGCAGTTCCATCGCCTCGAGCCCATAGGGGCAGCAGCCCACAGCCTCGATTGCCCGCCACACCGCTTCGGCATGGGTGGCATCGAAATGGACTTCGAAGGCGCGTTCGCCCGAAAAGCTGGCGGCCATTACCAGCACCCGCGCTCCGGCGATGCTGGCTTCGACCAATGACATATGGCGCGGGGCTTCCTCACCGGTCAGCGCGGTCATCACAGCGTTACTCTGCGGCCCGGCCACGGCAATCGCGGCGTAATGCTCCTGCACGCAGACGACCGAGACCTTGAGGTCCGCGCAGAGGTGGTTGCGGACATAAGACAGCCAGGTTGCCATCCGGCTCGCCCCGCCGGTCGAGCTGGTCAGCAGGTAGCGGTTTTCCTCGAGCCGCCAGACGGTGCCGTCATCGAACACCAGCCCATCCTCGCGCGCCATGAAGGTATAGCGCCCGCGGCCCACGGCCAGCTTGCCGACCGTTGTCTGGCAGACCCGCTCAAGGAACTGCACCGCATCGGGGCCCTGCACCTCGAACTTCGCCAGCGTCGATACATCGCACATGCCAACCGCCTGCCGAACGCTGCGCGCCTCGCGCAGACCGGCCTGGGCCAGTGTTTCGGCGCCGATCGGATAGGCCCGCGGGCGCTTCCAATATCCGGCGTTGAACCAGATCGGGTTCTTGGCGGCATGCAGATCGAAGAGCGCCGGGCGGCGGGTGGGCTGGGCGTGCTCGCCAGTCGCCATCCCCGCCAGCGCGCCCATCGAAACCGGGGTGTAAGGCGGGCGGAAAGTGGTGAGCCCGGCTTCGGGGACGGTCATTCCCTCACGCCGGGCGATCCGGTCAAGCGCGGCCATGTTGCCGGTCTTGCCCTGGTCGGTCGCCATGCCCAAGGTGGTGTAGCGCTTGAGGTGTTCGACCGAACGGTATCCTTCGCGCCAGGCCAGATCGAGGTCGGCCACGGTCACATCGTTCTGGAAATCGACGAAGGCCTGCTTGGCATTGCCGGTTGCCCCGATGGTTTCGGCCGGGGCCGGTTCGGCTGCCAAGCCAACAGTGCGCACGTTCCAGCGGCTTGTCCCAGGAACGAAGGCTTGCGCTGCCTCGTCCCAATCGAG
Organism: Novosphingobium sp.; assembly: GCA_031422595.1. GTDB lineage: Bacteria > Pseudomonadota > Alphaproteobacteria > Sphingomonadales > Sphingomonadaceae > Novosphingobium. The sequence continues at coordinate 2,593 of JANPMA010000075.1, forward strand.
CTTGCCCCCGGCCTGCATGTGGAGATGGACCACCGGGGTGAACCCGCCCGACATGGCGATCAGGTCGCAAGCGAAGGTCTGCGGGGTCCCGTCCACGTCGGCTACGAGCCCGGTCACGCCGTTCTTGCCGCCCTTGGCAGTCACCGGCGCGGCAGAGTTGAACACGGAAAATCCGCTATTCTGTCCGGCCGGAGTTGGGCGGCTGTCCAGCACTGCAACCACTTCCGCACCGGCTTGCCTCAGCGCCTGCGCGGTCAGATAGCCGTCGTCGTTTGTGGTAGCCACCACCACCCGCTGACCCGGCACCACGCCAAACCGGTTCACATAAGTCCGCACCGCCTGGCTCAGCATCACGCCGGGTCGGTCGTTGTTGGCAAAAGTCAGCGGCCGCTCGATCGCGCCGGTGGCCAGTACAACTTCACCGGCGCGGACATGCCAGTATCGCTGGGTGAAGCCATTGGCGGGAACTTGCCCGGGCTCGACCAGCTTTTCGGACAGGCAGACGAATTGGTCGTCCCACAGCCCGCTGGCGCTGGTGCGGGTCAGCACTTTGCCGCCGTTAGCGCGGATTTCACCGGCGACCGCCTCGGCCCATTGCGTGCCGGGCTTGCCCTCGATTTCTTGCGGATCGCGCAGCAGCGAAGGGGCCAGTTCGGCATCCTGCTCAACCAGGAAGACCTTCTTGCCCGCGCGAACCGCATCGCGCGCGGCAATCAGGCCTGCCGGGCCGGAGCCAACCACCAGCACATCGCAAAATGCGGCGCGAGTGGCATAGCGATCGGGATCGATTTCGGTCGGGGCGGGCCCAAGGCCAGCCGCGCGGCGGATGAACTTTTCGTAGAACAGCCACAGCTTGGGCGGGCCGAAGAAGGTCTTGTAATAGAACCCCGCCGGCAGCGCCTTGGAAACGAGCTGCAGCGCAGAGCCAAGATCGCTCGACAGGCTCGGCCAGCGGTTCTGGCTGGTGGCGACCAGGCCTTCGTAGACGTAGAGGTCGGTCGCGCGGGTGTTGGGTTCGGTGCGCCCGCCGGTGCCGACGGTGACCAGCGCGTTGGGCTCTTCCACCCCGGCCGACAGGATCCCGCGCGGGCGGTGATACTTGAAACTGCGTCCGACCAGCTTGATCCCGTTGTCGAGCAGCGCGGCGGCGAGCGTCTGGCCTGGGCGGGCCTTCAGCGCGCGGCCATCGAAAGTGAACTGGATGGTGTCGCTCATGGCAGCGCCTCGGGTCCGATCGGTTTCACCCAATCGATCGCATGGCTCACCCGGTTACGGCGGATCAGCATCCAGCTGCCGCAGCCGTAGGTGTGGCGCCAAACTTCCTCTTCCACCCCGCGCGGGTTGGCGCGGGTGAACAGCGCTGCCACGGCAACCTCTGGCGAAGCATCGAGCGGCACGACCGAATCCGCCGTGCGTTCGTAAACGAACTCGGCCTGGGCGCGGTTACCGCAGTGGGGGCAGGGGATCAGTTTCACGATCTTGAGCCCCTCCCCGGCGGGGAGGGGTTGGGGTGGGGGTTCCACGCCGATGTCGAGCCCCCACCCTCGACCCCTCCCCGACGGGGAGGGGGGAGGAAGGGGTCAAGGCCGAGAGGTGATAAACTGTTCATCAGCGATGGTTCGGGAACGGGCCGGTGCCGTTTTCATCCACCGGCGAGCCGCGCTCAAACCGGTCGAGGCTGAATGGCTCGACCACTTCGTGGGGACGGCCATGGGCCAGCGAATGCGCGAACAAATAGCCCGAGGCGGGCGTGGCCTTGAACCCGCCATAGCACCAGCCGCCGTTGATCCACAGGCCATCCACCGGCGTGGTGCCAATGATCGGGCTACCGTCAAAGCTCATGTCAGTGACCCCGGCCCAGCACCGCAGCATCCGCAGGCGCGAAAGTGCCGGGATCAGCGCCAGCCCCTGCTGCACCGCCAGTTCCATCGTCACCGGCTGTCCGCGCTGGGCATAGGAGGGCCAGTTGTCCGGATCGCCGCCGAACACGATCCCGCCCTTGTCGCTCTGGCTGATGTAGCAGTGCAATGACTGGGTCATCACGACGGTGTTGACCATCGGCTTGACGCCTTCGGTGACCATCGCCTGCAAGGTCTGGCTTTCGACCGGCAGCTTGAGTCCCGCCAAGCCCGCGACATGGCCCGAATGGCCCGCAGCACAGATCGCCACCATGCCGGCGTTGATCCGCCCGCGCGAGGTCTCGACCCCGACCACCCGGCCCGCGTCCATCACCATGCCGGTGACTTCGCACTTCTGGATGATGTCCACCCCGCGGCTATCGGCCCCGCGGGCAAAGCCCCAGGCCACGGCGTCGTGCCGGGCAGTGCCGCCGCGCCACTGGATCATCGCGCCTTCGATCGGGAAGCGGGCCTGGCGCGAAAAGTCCAGGCAGGGCTCGATCTTCATCACCTGGTCGCGGGTCAACAGTTCGGCGTCGATCCCTTGCACCGCCATGGCGTCGCCCTTTTCGGCGAGGCGGATCATGTCGGCATCCGAGTGGCCGAGTGTAAGCGCGCCGCGAGGGCTGAACATCACGTTGTAGTTGAGGTCGTCCGAAAGGCCTTCCCACAGCTTGAGGCTGAACTCGTAGAACCGCCCCAACGGTTCCAGCCGGTAGTTGGAGCGGACGATGGTGGTGTTGCGGCCGACGTTGCCGCCGCCGATATAGCCCTTTTCCAGTACCGCGACATTGGTGATCCCGTGAACCTTGGCGAGGTAATAGGCGGTCGCCAGGCCATGCCCGCCACCGCCGATGATGACCACGTCATAGCTGCTCTTGGGCTCGGGATCGCGCCAGGCGGGCTGCCAGTGCGACTGCCCGTTGAACGCACCGCGCAGGAGCGAGAGGGCGGAGTATTTGGTCACCGGTAACTTCCGCCCAAAACCCTAAAATCCGTTCGTGCTGAGCTTGACGAAGCATTGTCCTTTTCTTCGTGCGTTTTGCTAGCACGCCAGAAAGAAGGGCAGTCCTTCGACAAGCTCAGGACGAACGGGGCAATGGGTGCGGATTCTAGATTGGGAGACGCGATCACAGCGGCAACCACCCCTTGCTTGTCCGCCAGTCCGCCTCGATCCCGTCAAACCGGCTGAGCCCCAGCTTGTCGATATCGGTGAAGCTGCATTTCCCCTCGAGAACCAGATCGCTGACCGCGTGGCCGCTCGCAGGCGAGAGACCGAAACCGACGCCCGACATGGTGCAAACAGTCACATTCTCACGCCGGTCGATCACCGGGCGGCCGTCGGGGGTCATTTCGATCACCCCGGCCCATGACCGGATCACGTTGAGATGCGCGGCACCCGGAAACAGTTCGGCGAGCCGCCGGGCGAGGTTGCGGGTGAGGGGGGTGCTGGGTTTTATTTCCGGGCCCAGATCGCCGAATTCGACCCATTCGTGCGGGCCGCCACCATAGGCCAGATTGCCGCGCAGCGTCTGGCGACCGTAGAGTCCGTTGCCGTCAACCCCGCCCAGTTTCATCATCGGCGCGGGCTCGGTTACGATCATTTCGGCGCGGGCATTGGCCAGCGGCAGGTCGATCCCGACTTGTGCGGCCAGCTTGCCGGTCTGCGGGCCTGCGGCGATCACCACCGCGTCGCATTCGTAAGTGCCGCTGGTGCTTTCGACTGCGGTGACTTTGCCCCCTGCCATCTGGAAGCCCGTGACGGGCGAATGCTGGACAAGGTGCCCGCCCAGATCCTGGATCGCCCAGGCATAGGCCTGGACCGTGCGGTGCGGGTTGGCATGGCCGCCGAAGCGGAAGTGAATCCCGCCCAGGCAATTGTCACCCGCCAGCGGCACCGCCTCACGAACCTGTTGCGGATCGAGCAGGTCGACCCGCTGGCCCAGCCGATTATTCATCTCGGCGATATAGCGATACTGCTCGAGCTGGCGCGGGGTGACCGCCATCACGATCCGCTCAGGGCTGAACTCGGTGGGATAGCCGAGCAGGTGGTCCATCTGCGGCCACAGCCGCTGCTCTTCCCTGAACAGCGGGCTCTGGTAGTGCGAGCAGCCGCCGCCGTTGCGGCCCGAGGCTTCCCAGCCGACGATCCCCTTGTCGAGCACGGTTACGGAAACGCCCACGCGTGCCAGCCACCAGGCGGCGCTCAGCCCCGAGGCGCCAGCGCCGACGACAACAACCTTCTGCGCGCTCACAGCGCCATAGCTCCGCCCAGTCGCCGCCGGTTCTCTTCCTCAAAAGGTGTCCCGATATCGGCATAGGGCACCCACTGGGTCGGGATGCCCATCCACACGTCCCAGCCGGCGCGCATTTCCTCGCTCTCCTCCCAATCGGCGATCACCTTGAGCGGTAGCGGCCGCACCGGCGCGCGGTGGGTGGAAAGCGGGACTTCGGACAGCGGCTTGCCAGCTTCGGTAGCCAGGATCATCGCCACCTGATCGCGGCAGCGGCGGCCCTGGCATTGGCCCATACCGCTGCGGGTCAATCGCTTGACCTGGTCCTGGTTTGGGGGGCCGTCCTCGAGCAGGCTTTTGAGCGATCGCTTCTGCAAAGCTGGTGGGCGATCGAGATAGCGCGGGGGCTGAAGCCCGGTCAGGTCGGCCAGGGTCATTTCCTCGCACTGGCAAATGATTGTATCGCCGCCGCAGGCTCCGCCCAGCGCTTCCATCCAGTCTTGGCGGTAGGCAGCATGGTCGAAGCCGGTGTCCTGCAGGCCGGCGCAGCTTCCGGCGAATTCGATCCCCTCGCTCGCTTCGGGAACCCAGCCGCCGCGATTGGCATCGAAGCGGCGCGGGCCATCGGCGGCGTCGTTCAGCTCGATCATCGGGACCAGCCCCACCGCCATCACCACAGAGTCGCAGGCGAGGGTGGTGCCGTCGGACAGGACCAGCGCCTCAACCCCGTCGAGCCCGCCCCTGGCCTCGACCGGGGTCACGCCGCAGCGGACCGGGATCCCGGCAGAGGCAACCTGAGCGACGAGATCGACATTCCCTTGCACCGCATCGCGTAGTTCAAGAATTGCCTGGACTTCGAGTCCTTTGGCCTGCGCAAGCAAAGCTGTTTCGAGGCCGATGTCGTGCGATCCCACCACCACGATCCGCCGCCCGGCAAAGGCGTCGTATCGCTCAAGCAGCATGGCCAGCGCCTTGGCCCCCATCACCCCGGGCTGGTTCCAGCCGGAGAACGCCAACGGCAAGTCACGCGCGCCGGTGGCGATCACCAACCTGTCGAAACCGACCAGCCACGAGCGCTCGGCATCGGCCAGACCGACGACCGGTCCGGGCAGGCTGCCCACCAGGGGTCCGTTGCGGTAGACCCCCCAGGCGGTGGTCGCCAGTTGGACTTCGACCCCGGCTTCGAAAGCGGGCTCCAACCATGGCATGTTCATGAACACCGTCTCGACCATCCGCTCACGGTTCAGCACCGCAGTGGTGGCGCGGCCGCCGAAGAAAAAGGGGACATCGGTGCCGATCAGCGCGCCCGAAACCGGGTTCTCGTCGATGAGTAACACTTTGGTGCCTGTTTGGGCGGCTTTGAGTGCTGCTTGTGTGCCGCTTTGCCCCCCGCCAATCACCACTGTGTCATAGCGGTGTGATGGTGCGGGAAACTTGCCGTCGATGGCGTGGGGATCGTGTCCGCGCGCGCTCATACCGCCTCCATTGCCTGGGCCAGGTCGGCAATGATATCATCGACATGCTCCAAGCCCACCGATAGCCGGATGGTCCCATCGGTGATCCCGCTCGCCAGCCGGTTCTCGCGCGAAACGGCGTAGTGGGTGGTGCTCGCCGAATGGCAGATCAGGGTGTTGGACCCACCAAGGTTTACCGCCATTTTCAACAGCTTGAGGCTATCGAGTAGCCGGAATGCTTCGCCCTCGCCGCCGTGGAGATGGAACGAAAAGGTCGATCCCGCCCCTTTGCACTGCCGCTCGAACACGGCCCGCGCCGGGCTGCCTTCGGGAGTGAACCCCAGGTAGGTAACCCCGGCCACCTTGGGGTGATCGCGCAGCCATTCGGCGACGGCGAGCGCATTCTCCATCGCCCGCTCGGTCCGCAAGGAAACGGTCTCAAGACTGCGCAGCACCAGCCAGGCGTTGTAGGGATCGAGGTGGCTGCCCCAGACAAGCCTCTGTAATTTCAGCGGTTCAATCAGATCCTTGCGCCCGGTGATCGCGCCAGCCAGCAAGTCCGAATGGCCCGCGCAGTACTTGGTCAGCGAGGTAACACACAGGTCCACCCCATGCTCGAACGGCCGTTGGTGAAAGGGTCCCAGCAGGGTGTTGTCGACCATCACGATCGGGCGTCGCCCCTGTGCCGCCTCGACCCGCCCGGCGATCCTGACCAACAGGTCGAGGTCAACCAGCGCCGCGGTCGGATTTCCGGGGCTTTCCGCCGCCAGCAAGGCCACCGGACCCTTGGCCATCGCGGCCTCGCAGGCCGCCCACATGTCGGCCTCGTCGCAGCCATCGGTCCAGGCGGCCGAATGGCTGCCGAACTGGGGCATGATCTCGTTGAACAGGCCGTCGACTCCGGAATAGAACGGCCGCCCGTGGACCACCCCTTCGCCGGGCTTCAGATAAGCTAGCGCCACCGCAGTATGCGCCGCCATCCCGCTGCAATAAGCCAGCGCCGCTTCGGCCCCGTCGATCGCCGCCAGCCGCGCCTCCAGGATATCGAGACCGGGGTGGCCTAGCCGCGAATAGATGTGCCCGCTGCCCCCGGCCTCGGGCCCGTCGCCGTCGAAATAGGCGCGGTGAACATCCTTGGCGACTTGCGCCGAAGGATAGGTGAAAGTCGCGGTCATGTAGACCGGCGGCTTGGCCGATCGCGAGGCGCTCTCGGGATCGTAGCCCGAGACTATCGCCAGGGTTTCAGGGCGAAATTGGGGTGCTTTCTTGTCAGGCATGACACTCAACATATTCGCGGGCGAGGTCGCAATACCAGTCAGCGAAGCGGGCCGCCAGCGCCTCGGCTTCGAGCGAGTAAGGGCCGGGAACAAAGCCCGGGCTCAGGATCCCGCGATGGTTGTTTTCGGCCAGTTCCTTGTCCTGGCGATTGGTCTTGAGCCACAGTTCCTTGAGCTCATCGAGCTGGTAGTCGACCCCTTCGACCGCGTCCTTGTGGACATACCAGCGGCTGAACACATGCGTCTCGCGTGGGCCGACAGGCATGCAGCTGAACACGAAGACCTGGTCGCCGGTGGCATGGGCGAAGATGTGCGGTTCGATCGCCCAGCGCAGCGACCCGACATTGCCACCATTGAGCGTGGTCAGCGGTTTGGAACAGACCGGCTGCCCATCCACCGAAATACTGCTCGCTCCCGGATTGAGCGCGAAACGGGCCAGCTGCCACCACGATCCTTCGATCCCCTCATGCGGCAGCCCGATAGCGTCCATCTGCTGGGCAAAGGACGCGCCTTCGGGATTGCGGTGCGTTTCGAAGTGGCGGACCATGTGCACCGGAAAGCTCGTGCCCAGTTCCGGATGGCCGGTTGGGCAATGGTAGCATTCGCGGGCATTCTCCATGACCAGCTTCCAGTTTGCTTCTTCCACCAGCAGGTCGGTGGCGGCGAGCTTGAGCTGGGTGAAATCGAGCGGCCCGGCGTAGTCAGCAAAAGCACTTCCGAAATCGTCGAATTCAGGCGGCTCTTCGGCCAGGCAAACGAAGATCGCCCCGGCAACGCAGCGCAGCGCGAGCGGGCGCAAGCCATGCGCGCTCTTGTCGAAGCCCTCGGGCATCCGCCCCGCTGCGAACAGCGATCCATCCAGATCGTAGGTCCAGCGGTGGTACGGACAGACCAGCTTGGGGGCCGAACCGTGGCCGGGTTGGCACAAGATCGACCCGCGATGGCGGCAGCTGTTGTGGAAAGCGCGAATTGTGCCGACCCGGTCGCGCACCACCAGCACCGGCCAGGTCCCGACATTGAATGCCAGATAGCTGCCCGGCGTCGGCAATTCGCATTCCAGTCCCGCCATCAGCCAAGACCGTGCGTAAATTGCCGCCAGATCGAAGTCGAAGGCGCGGGGGTCGGTATAGAGCCCCTGTGGCAAGCAGTGATCGGTTTTGCGGTCGTCCAATTGCTTGGCCGCCCAGGTGAGATTTTGCATTATGCACTCCCAATGCGTAGCTTGAGCTTTGGGCAATTCGGCAGTGGTGGAACAATTGAATTTTCGCATAGCCCTATCTCAATGACAGGCGCTATCAGGTTGGACGATCAAAACGCCTGTCAGGGAGGGCGCCATAGCTAACAAGTCCGCCATCAACCGGCGCTGGCTCCCGCTCAATGCGCTGCGGGCGTTCGAAGCAGTGGGCAAGAACCTCAGCTTCACGGGCGGCGCCGCCGCGCTTTCGGTTTCGCAAAGCGCGATGAGCCGACACGTCGCCGGGCTTGAGCAATTGCTGGGAAAGCAGCTGTTCGAGCGCGATTCCGGTCGCTTGGCCTTGACCGCTGCGGGCGAAGAGCTCCTGATTGTGGTCAGCAAATCGCTCGACCGGGTCGAGATCACGCTCAATGCTATCCGCGATGACACCATGCCAGGCCGGGCGATGCGGCTGCACGTGCCGCCCTCACTGCTCCAGCAGACCGTTCTGCCGATGCTGGGCGAGTTTCATCGTGAGCATCCGGAGATTCGCATCGACGTCTCCAGCGCCGGAGTCACCGGGCTACCGCAGGCCGATATCGACATGGCGATCGTCTATGATCGGCCCAACGTCGATGACCGGGTCACCGACCTGTTGTGGAAGGTCCGAGTCGCGCCGCTTTGCTCCCCCGAAACAGCAGAGGCCGCCGAGGGCAAGAGCCTGGCGGAATTCCTGGCCGGGCAGGAATTGCTTCACCTCAAGCTCGATAGCCAACCACGCGATTTGCTCTGGGGAGTGTACCTCAACCAGTTGGGCATCGTGCTCCCGACCGATGGCGGGCTGGCTTTCGACACCTCGATCGCGGTGGCCAAGTACGCGATGACCGCGGGCGGGGTGGTGCTGGGCGATGTCGACATGTTTGCCGACGAGATTGCCGCCGGAAAGCTGGTGATGCCCTTCGATGCTGTGACCGAGGATGGCTATGGCTATTACCTCAAGCTCCACGCCGACGACCTGTCCGATCCGGCGATCTCGGTGTTTCGCAGCTGGCTGATCGGGCACTTTTCGGCACTCCGCCCGCGCGGGGAGTAACTCCAGCCGAAGGCGGGCTTGCGCCACTGTGCAGTTGCTGCCAAGCGCCCGGCATGCATGACCGTGTCCTAAAGCTCGATGGCGTCCACAACTTCCGCGATTATGGCGGTTATCCCGGTGCCGAAGGCGCAAAGGTAAAGACTGGGCTGCTGTGGCGCTCGGCCCAACATGGCGATGCCAGCGATTCCGATCTCGATACGATCCACGATCTGGGCATCGCCACAGTTATCGACCTGCGCGGACCCAGCGAGTACGAAGGCAAGCCGTGCCGCCGCCATCCTGAATTCTCGGCCCAGGTGTTTCGTTACCCCGAAGAAACCGCCGGATTGGCCCTGCATACCGAGGCCGCCGATGGCGTGGT
>JANPMA010000076.1:0-15199 GCA_031422595.1 Novosphingobium sp.
TACCGATTTCACGATCGGCAGCGATGTGATCGACTTGCGCTTGCTCGACAGCGATCTCGTCACGCCTGGCATTCAGAACTATGCCCTCGGCTTCATCGGCAGCGCGGCGTTCGGCGCCAGCGGCGCGAGCCAGGTGCGCTATGGCACTTCGGGCAGCGACATGCTGGTCCAGGTCGATCTCGACGGCAACGGCAGCTCGGACATGGAGATCGTGTTGCAGGGCCTCGCCGGGCAGACGCTGTCGGCCAGTGACTTCATGTTCGCCGTCAGCGGAGCCGAACCGCTGCCTGCGCCCAAGGGCGCGGAACCGGACGTGATGGACACGCTGTTCGCTGCGGCCAAGCTGGGTGCCGAAAGCCTGGCCGGCAACGAGCCGCTGCTGACCGTCAGCTTCGTCGATCCCTTCGCTTTCCCCGACCACGGCCTGGTGCGCTGGCCCACTCCGCATTGGGACTGGCTGCCGCTGGGTTGATGGCGGTTACAGCAATCGCTGAAGGCGAAATCATTGCCGCGTTCAGGGGTCTGCGACTGGACAAGCTAGGGACTTGTTCTTAGTCTTGCACTGTGATTTTCAGCGTCGTGCTGATCGGCTTTGGTCTGACCAAAGACTAGGGGAATCGTAGTGGCACCAGGCTTTCGCGAAGCGGGTTCGGTTTGGCACGGACTTGAGCCCGACTCCTCCCCCTTGGTCGTTGAATTGATCGGACCCGCCAAGCAGTGGCGGGCAACAGTCCAGCGTTCCCTGGACGGAAAAGCCCATGCTGAACCGACGGAAGAACCGACTTCGGCCCCGCCCGCTCCGCAGGCCGACAGCGTTCCCGGCGACATTACGAGCGCGGTACCGATCGCGGTCGGGTCCAGCGTCGAGGTGACGATCGAGACACTGGGCGACCATGATTGGTACCAGGTCACCCTGGTTGCGGGCACCACCTACACGATCCAGACCTCGTCGAACGGGCTGGGCACCGATGCCTACCTGATCCTGCGCAATGCAGCAGGCACACTGCTGGTTCAAGACGACGACAGCGGTGACAACGTCAATTCGCTGATCACTTATACCGCAACGTCGACAGGCACCTATTACATCGATGCCGGGACCTACAACAACCAGACCACCGGCAGCTATCACCTGTTCGTCGCGCCGCAATTCACCGGCGGTGACGTGGGCGGAACAATCGGCACCGCAGCAAGCCTTGCCCTGGGCGGGACGGTCAACGGCAGCATCGAGGTCAATGGCGATCACGATTTCTACGCGATCAACCTGGTTGCCGGGCAGACTTATATCTTCCGCACCGCGCCAACCTCGGGCGCAACCACCGCCACCGACACGATCCTTACCCTTCGCAATGCCGCGGGCACCCAACTGCTAACCAACGACGACGCTGGTGAGTTCGCCTTCTCGGCAGTCCGCTACACGGCAACTGCGTCGGGTACCTATTACCTCGACGTCTCTGGCTTCGGCACCAGTACCGGCGCGTTCAACCTCAGCGCCTTCACCGCGCCGACCCCGGTCCTGTACACTTACGACCAGATCGCAACCCAGCTGACCAATGGTTATTGGGGCGGTTCGAGCCGCCATTTCAACGTGGGGCCCGGCGGCACCCTGACCTTCAACGTCACTGGCCTGACCGTCGACGGCGCGAATCTCGCGCGCGCCGCGCAGGCGCTGTGGGGCGATGTCACCGGCATCATTTTCAACGAAGTCTTGGTTGGCGGACAGTTGGTTTACGACGACAACCAGAGCGGCGCGTTTGCTTCTTCCATCACTGCGGGCGGGTTCATCACCAGCTCGACAATCAACGTCGGCACCGCCTGGCTCTCGACATACGGCACTGGCCTGAACACCTATTCGTTCCAGACCTATATCCACGAGATTGGGCACGCGCTGGGGCTGGGTCACGGCGGCAACTATAACGGCAGTGCGGACTACGCCTCGGATTCGCTCTATCTCAATGATAGCTGGGCGACGACGATCATGTCGTATTTCAGCCAGAACGAGAACACCTACTTCCAGGGCCTTGGCTTCACCCAGCAATTTGTCGAAACCCCGATGATGGCGGACATCGTCGCGATGATTTCGCTGTACGGCGTCAACACCCTCACCCGCACCGGCGATACGACTTACGGGTTCAACAACACCTCGGGCCGCGACATCTTCAATGCGTCGCTCTATCCCTCGATCGGCTATACCATCTACGACAATGGCGGAACCGATACGCTCGATTATTCGGGCTTCGGCCAGAACCAGTCAATCAACCTCAATGCCGAAACCTTCTCTAACGTCGGCGGGCGGGTCGGCAACGTCTCGATCGCGCGCGGTACGGTGATCGAAAACGCGATCGGCGGATCCGGCAACGATATCATCACGGGCAACGCAGCCAACAACGTGCTGAGCGGCGGCCTGGGCAACGATACGCTCACTGGCGGCGGCGGAGTGGATGTGCTCGCGGGCGAGGCCGGCAATGACCGGCTGGTTGTGTCCGCCGGCAATGGTTCCACTGTCGATGGCGGCGCCGACACAGATACCCTTGCCATATCCGGAGCGGTTTCGCTTGCCTCGCTCGTCAGCATCGAAGCGATCGAGCTTTCCGCCGGCGCCGCGCTGACCCTCACCGGCACACAGTTCGCCAACGGCCTGGCGAGCAATTCGGTGCTGTCGGGTACTGGCACGATCACCGTCAATCTTACTGAAGGCACAGCCTTTAGCGCTTCGGCCATGACGCTGGCTGGCGGGTCCAACATCGGCTTCACGGTCAATGGCGCGGCCGGCGATGACATCATCAAGGCGTTTTTCAACAGCGCCAACACGATCAACGGCAATGGCGGGAACGACCAGATTCGCGGCGGACTCCTGGTCGACACGATCAACGGCGGCGATGGCAATGACAAGATCCTGGGTTACAGCGGCGCCGATCTGCTGACCGGTGGGGCGGGCAATGACCAGTTCCGCTACTGGTTCGCGGCCGACAGCGGGATTGGCGCGGCGGCCGACCGGATCACCGATTTTGTGATCGGAGCAGACCGGCTCAATTTCGCCCTGCTCGATACCGATCCGGTAGCGCCCGGGCTGCAGAGCTTCGCTTTTGTCGGCACTGCGGCCTTTGCCGGCGGCGGGGCGGCGCAGCTGCGCTATCTCAGCTCGGGCGGCGATCTGATCGTCCAGGCCGACATCAACGGTGACGGCGCGGCCGACATGGAGGTCCTGCTGCAGGGCCTGGTCGGCCAGACGCTGACTTCGGCGCAGTTCATGCTCGGCACGCCGCCGCCAGGGCAGGAACCGCTTTCTGCCAAGGGGGCGGGACCGGCCGTGATGGACACGCTGTTCGCCGCGCCCAAGCTGGGCGCCGAAAGCCTGGCAGGCAGCGATCCGTTCCCGCCCCTCGCCTTCGAGGACCCCTTCGCGTTTCCGGATCACGGTCTGGTGCGCTGGCTGCCGCAGCATTGGGATATGGTGCCTGTGGGTTGACCGGGCTGGGGTGGCGCGCTCCGGATTTGTTCGATTCGGGCAAGGGGGGCTTTCCCCGCCCCGCTCAGGCCAGGCAGCGATCAGCGGCCTGACCGCGCCTTCCCTCGCACTCGGCGCGGAAGTCATAGGGAACCAGGTCGGCGCAATCGGGCCATTGCCCGCTCTCCAGCCAGTACTCGACCAGTCCCAGCCGCGCGCAGATTTGCACGAAGCGCGGGTCGGCGCGCAGCGCCTGGTAGGCCTTGGGGAACAGCAGCAGGGTGCGATAGGCGTGGGTGCCCATCACATCGCGCGGTGATCCGCAGGGGCCGAATTTGCTGCGGTCAAGCAGCGCGAAAGTCTCGTCAACAAAGCCAAGCTCGGCCGCGATTACCGCGACTTGCGGGTCGATATGCCCGGTCGCATCGGCGCGCCGCGCGATCGTATCGAACATCGCGCGGCGCCCGGCCGAACCGCCATTGTGCATCACCCGCGCGAACGCGACCACGCCGCCATGCTCGCGCAAGGGATAGAGCGCCAGCCGCGCCGGATCGGTCAACCGCGCGACCGCGCCCCAGTCCTGCCGGTGAACCTGGGCCTGGATCAGCACCGCGACGCTGTGGTGGCTGTCGGGCCACTTGGTGCGGACATATTCCATTGTCGCCAGCGCCCGGTCCCAATGGCCCGCGAACCACAGCGCCTGGCCGTGCAGCCCCATCGCGAAGGGGTTGAGCGGATCGAGCCGCGCGGCCCTGGCGGATTCCTCCGCTGCCGCCTCGCTGCGCCCGGTGCATTCGAGGAAATAGGCCCGGGTGGTCAGGAAATCGACCGACTCCCGGCTTGAGACAACCGCCGAACCCAGCATCTCCTCCTGCGCGGCGAGCGAGCCGAACGGCGGCAACATTTCCCACCGCGCAGCCACCGCATCGGGGTGGCCGGGATCAAGCTCTTCGGCGCGGGCGATCTCGCTCTCGATTGCGGCCCGGATCGCCGCGCGCGCAGCGTAGGGGCTGTGCATCATCAGCTCGGCCCGGCGATAGGCCAGCGTCGCCCAGCCCGGGCCAAAGAGGGGGGCCAGCCGGGTGACCTGCTGCAGCGAGGCCAGATTGCGCTCCATCTGCACCGGATTGGTCACCCGCTCTTTGGCGCGCAGGTAGAGATCGTAGATCGCCGGATCGAGCGGGGTCACTTCCTGCGACGCGAATTCCAGTTCGAGTGCCGCAGCAATCGCTTCGGCGATCTCGTCCTGCACTGCGAAGATATCTTGCAGATCGCGGTCGAAGCGCTGCGACCACAGGCTTGATTGACTGGCGCAATCGAGCAGATGCGCGGTCACCCGGATCCGCCCGCCCGATCGCTGGATCGACCCGTCGAGCACGTGGCTGGCCTTGAGGCTGGCCCCGGCCAGCGCCTTGTTCGCGCCGCGGAACTGAAAGCTGGAAGTGCGCCCGATCGCGGTCAACCGGGCGTGGCGGGTGATCCGGGTGAGTATTTCCTCTGAAACGCCGTCGCAGAAATAGGCCAGCTCGGCATCGCTCGACAGGTTGTCGAACGGCAGCACCGCCAGCACGCGGTGCGTGGCGGGCGGCGCGGGCACGCTCGGTGGTCCGGCTTCGAGGCGATAGCCGAGCCCCCGGATCGTGGTCAGTCGCGGAGCCTCATCGCCCATCGCCTTGCGCAACGCGGCAATGTGAACCTGGATCGCGTTCTCTTCGACGATCACCCCGGGCCAGACGGCTTCCATCAGCTCGTCCTTGGTCACCATCTGTCCGCGCGCCTCGGCCAGCACCGAAAGCAGCGCGAGCGCCTTGGAGCCAAGCGGCTGGCGCTGGCCGTCCTTCAGCAATTCCCGACCGGGATGCAGGACCAGCGCGCCGATCCTGAAAGCCGCGCTTTCCGACATGTGTTGCCCCATGCACGCAGGCCCACGACCGGCTGCGCGGGATCAGGGTTAATCCATAAGTCGGGCCTCGTCCAATTCAGACTTGGGGGGGCAGGATTCAGAAAACTTCAGGTTCGGGACAAGGCTTTGCGCCGCGCGAGCGGCCATAGCTGCACCACGGCACCGGGACTGGCGAATTCGCAGCCCCGGTGCCGGGCGCGGGGCAGGCCAAGCGACCCGACCTGTCCCGCGCCACCTTTGGCTGACTTGGAGTTTGCGCCGGGAGTGGTATCGCAAGCGGAAGTGAACTTCGCTGGACGAGTCCTGCGCCAAACCATTCGGGTCGGCATGAATTGACCGCAGTGCCGGGGAACCCCTGCATCGGCTGGCGGGGGATATGACGTGCGGGGGTTTCTCGAGGAGAATTCTCATGGCTTGGAATCTCGCAAGTGTCGATGGAACAGTGAGCATTGCGCTGAACGTTGAGAACGGACCGCTTAATGGCTCGATGGTGGTCAATGGCGCCAGCTATAACGTATCGGGCGGATGGGCAGCGGCGGGCTCCACTCCGGATCGCGGCGGCAACGCCTTCTTCGTAACCGGGCAGCAACCGACCGGGCCGTCCGCCTGGGTTGCGGTGGTCGGAAACATGGTTGGCTCGACCGATTGGCCGCAGGCGCTTTATGTTGCAGGCGGCACTGTCACTTCCAGGAACGGCACTGTCACCGCGATCAATGAGCAGCTGCTTCCGATCCTCAGCACCGATCAGGGAGCCGTCCGATCAGTCTATTCCGAATGCGGCTGCCAGTTGAACATCATGCTCCATGCGATTCCGCCTTATTGCGCTTCGGGTACGATCG
Organism: Novosphingobium sp.; assembly: GCA_031422595.1. Taxonomy (GTDB): domain Bacteria; phylum Pseudomonadota; class Alphaproteobacteria; order Sphingomonadales; family Sphingomonadaceae; genus Novosphingobium. The sequence goes on from JANPMA010000076.1 coordinate 6,188, forward strand.
GCGGCAGGGCAATGACCCCGGCGCAGTGTGCGGCGGTGTGCACAGGCGGCAATCCTCCCGATCCGCTGGTGATCAACATCCCGCCCAATGCCGGGGCGAAGCCAGTCGCCGTCCTGTTGCTGACCGGGAGTGAGGGGGCGGACCATTTCGGCGCGCCGGTTCTGGCTGAATTCCACCACCAGATCCTGAAGATCCTGTTCGACACCACTGCCAATGGTTTGCTGCTGGAATATGCCAATACCCCCGGCAGCAAGACAGATACGCAGCCGATCGTGTTCAACGGGCAGCAGCGCAAGCGGCCTCACGCCAGCATCGTCATCAAGCCGCAATAGATTGACACTTCCGAGCCGGACCTGCCGATCCTGCGCAAGCGGGATCGGCAGGAACGGTTTTCACTGTCGGCAGGCCCGGGTAAACAGCGAAGCATCGGCGCGGCGCGCTGCGCCGAGTGCGATCAGTTGCCGGCTCGCAAGGTCTTTCGGCGCCGCGCCCGCTCCAGCGGCGCGGTTTATGATGGCAACTGCCCGCCTCCAGGCAAAATCTGCTTCATTCTGCCGTCCCGAAAGCGCGGCATAGTCGCCCCGCATCATGCTGGCGCGCGCCGCCACCAGCGCCAGTTTGCTGATTGAAGGATTGGCATCGGACAACTTTTCCAACCGGACCGCTTCGGCCACAACCGGCACGAGCGCGGCCTGGCAGGCCGCAGCGTCGGGCGCCCCGCGCACGGCTATCCGCATTTGCAGCAACCGCAAGCCACCCAGCAACGGACCGTTCCAGTTCATGATCGTAGAATCCATCGAGACAAGCCGAACGGCCAGTTGCTGACCGCTGGCCGCAGCCTTTCGCGCACCGGCCAAATCCGCGTTGACCAGGGCCGCTTCCGCAAGCACGGCCTGGGCCCTTGCTGCATCCTCGATCACACTGGCATTCGCAGGATCGGACTGCATGGTTCGATCAGCATCCGCCGCAGCCAGCCGCGCCAGGTCCAGCGCCTCTTTGGCTTTGCCTTGGCGGATCAGGCTATCGGCCTGCTTGATCCGGCTTCCCGTTAACGAAGCGAGAGCCAATAGATCATCCGGGCTGCGCGTCAGAATAGCGCGATACAGCCCTTGCTCTTCCTGACGGAGAGCCAGCGCCCCGATATCGTCACCGTTTTGCGATGCAGCTTCAGCTGCCCAGGCCAATGTTGCACCCAAATCGGCCTCGCCTTGCCGGTCTTGCGGATGGCGCAGCAGAATCTCGCGTTTGAGCGCAGCCGCGCTGGTGAGATTGCGGATCGCTGGATCCAGGCGGTGTTGCTGAAGTTGCGTGATCCCCAGATTCGCGAGCGCCGAGCCATGCTCCGCAAGCCATTCATCCTTGCGCCCGACATCGTTGATCAGGTGCGTGGTGAGGTTGACCGCCTCCTGCATCCGCGCTTCCGCGCCCTTGAGATCGCCGCGCTGAAACAGGATGTTACCCAAGCCCTGCAGGCTGAAGGCCTGTTCCAGAATACGATCGGGGTTATCAGGATCGCGCGCCAGCAATTCGCCCGATGCCGCGACCGACTGGCTCAACAAGCCAAACGAAACGTCTGAATTGCCCTGCTCGGTTTCGATATCGGCCAGAAGCTTGAGCATGCGCGAGCGGCGACCAAGCGCATCGTCGTCCATGCCGTATTTGGACTGGACCGCATAGAACGCCTGCGCCCGCTTCGCGATGCTGCCCAGGACCTCGATCTGGACTTTGGGCTGCAACTTCTTGCGCAAGTCGCCGATCATGTATTCGACCAGCCCTTCGGCCTGCCCGCGCTGGACTTGCGCCTCATTCCGCGCCTGCACCGCATACCACGCCATCCCGCTCATCACCGTGGCCAAGGCCAGTGAGGCGCCGACCACGATCCGGGTGCGCAGGGTGCGGCGGCGTTCGTCGCGGTTGACCAGTTCGCCAAGGCCGACCCCCAGCATCGCCGCCGCGAGCTTGAGCTTGGCCTTGCGCTTGCCGTCGCCGCTGATCCGGGCGTCGGCCGCCAGCGGGGCGTCGACTGCCACGTCGGTCACCGTCAGGTCGGGCAGGACCTGGTGGGTCAGCGCCTTGGGGAAGCATTCCAGCTCGCCCCCGCCGGGTTCGCCATCGACGATCAGCGCCAGGATCTTGCCCGGATCGCGGTGGGTCTTGAACCAGGCGACTTCGCGGTTGACCCATTGCGACTGGGCCGAGCGCGGCGAGCAGATCACGATCAGGAATTCGGATGTGGCCAGCGCGGTTTCCACCGCCGCGCCGATGCTGGCCCCGGCGGCTTCCTCCTCGCGGTCCTTGAACAAGGGATGCAGCCGCGCCGGAACTTCGCCGTGCCCGCCTGGCTTGCCGACCAGCGCGGCGGGCGTGCGATAGGTCTCGATTTCGTGGAGCAGCCACTTGCCCCATTCGGCATCGGCCCACGAATAGGAAACGAAGGCCTTGTAGCGGAATTGAGCCATGTCGGCCTCCCCCTGAAGCTAACTTCGCCGGCCGCCGGGTCCGGGCCGCGCCAGACTACACGCAATCGCCCGCCGCGCAATCGCGGGCGCGGGGGCGCTTGCCCAGGCCTGACGCCTTTTCACAAGGCAGCACCAAACCAAACCTCCAAGCCACTGCACAGCGCCACAGAAGCGCGCGCAGGGCGGTTCATTTGCTGGCAAGCCGGTGCATGCCACACTGCTGGTGGCACGGCCTGGGCCGGACAGATCTGGGGGAAGTGATGGGCATCTTCGTTTTTCGTTCGGGAACCTCGCGGTTGGCCTTGGCCGCGCTGCCATTGGCCGCGCTGGTGCCGCTGGCTTCGCCGCTCACCGCCCGCCAGGCCGCGAGCCTGGGCCTGCCCCAATCCGTCGCCACGCTGGGCGCGGCCGATGCCGCCACTGCCAAGCCCAGGAAGAAAGTCACCAGAAAGCCGGCTGCGACCAAGCGGGTCTGCAGCAAGGTCAAGGTCAAAGGCAGGCTGGTCACTAGGTGCAAGGTGGTAAAAGTGGTTCGCAAGCCGGTGGTCATGCCCCCGCCGGTTGTGGTCACCACGCTGCAGCCACTGCCCGCCCCCGTGCCAGTGGTGCAGCCAGTCTATGTCGTCCCGCCCGCGCCGATGCCCCCGATTGCGCCGTCGCCCCCGCCGGTCCAGCCGGTGGCCATTCCGGCCGCGGCGTTCTTCTGGATCGACCAGGCCGACAGCTATGCTCAGGCGCTGGGCGAGAGCCCGCCGGACTATGCCTTCCGCTATGACGGGATCGATTGCTGGGCCTGGGTCAGCCGCGGCGGCGAAGTGCTGATCGTCGAGCCGGGGCGCGACGGGGTGGTCCAGTACTTCTTCGATCAGCGCGAGAGCGCGCCCTATCTGGTCCGCGATTCCGACTTCGCCTATGCCTTTGACGGGCGCGAGCTGGTCCAGGTCTATGACAATCGCGGGCGGATCTGGACTTCGGCGCTGACCAGCCGCCAGCGTTATGACAGCCACGACCTGCGCGAGCGCGGCCGCGCGCTCTATGCGGCCTCGTTGCGCCAGCGCCAGTGGGACACCGGGTCGGCCTTTGCCTGGAGCAACTGGTACGGCAGCAGCGGCTTCTATGGCGGCTGGAACAACGGCTGGGACGGTGCCTGGCGTGAAAACAAGGGCTGGCCGATCGTGATCGATCGCTTGCGCCGCGAGCATCCTCCGCGCCGCCTGGACGAAGAACGCACCCACCGCCGCGAGGCGCGCAACAGCTTCCACACCTGGCGCCGCGATGGCGCGCGCGGCACCCCGCCGCCGACCGGCAACCCGCAAGTCGCCCCGCCGCCGCCCGGACCTGGAACTGGTCTTGCGCCTGCCCCGGCGCCTGCCGTAGCGCCCACCCCGCCGCCCGCCCCGGTTCCGACCTGGCGTCCGCGCCGTCCGGCGCGCGAACCGGATCAGCCCGCACCGCAGCTCGCGCCCGCGCCGCTGCTTCTGCCGGAAGATACCCCGCTGCCTCCGCCCGCCCCGGCACCAATCGGACGCCCGCGTCGCCCCGATATCGAGCCGGTGCCGGCCCCGCCGCCAGCACCCGCGCCCGCGCCGCAGATCGAAGTGGCACCGCCACCACCGCCACCTCCTCCGCCACCCCCGGCTCCGGTGCCCCTGCCTGCGCCCCCTCCGCCTCCTCCTCCTCCGCCTCCACCTCCTCCTCCGCCTCCTCCGCCACCCCCGGCTCCTCCTCCTCCGCCGCCTAGGTTTGAGCGGACGATGGACAACAACCCAGAGCCCTGAGGAGGCGCGGCGCACGGGGATTCCGTCCCGCGACGTTGGGCGCTGCACTAGCCGTGGCCCAGGCAGCAGCTCCCGCCCACGCCCGCGCCAAGCCGAAGCCAAAGCCGGCGGTCGCTGCCGGAAAGGCAGCCGACGCAACCTCGGTAGCCAAGTGGAAGGCCGACAACGCAGCCTGCCAGGCGGGCGACAAGACGAAGTGCGCGCCCGCGCAGTAAGCTAACCAGCACAGCACCAAGTCCGCCTGCCCCCTAGCGGGGGTGGGCGGTTTTTGTACGCGGGAGGGGGGCGTGACGGGGATCACGGACGGAGACATTGGCGATGCTAGTTATGGTCTTCCAACAACTGGTCCTGGGGAAAACATCATGCGTTATTCATTCGTCTCGATGCTCTTGGCCGCAACGCTCTTGCAGGGATGCGCATCGCTCAACAGCATCTACCGTACCACATCGATCAAGCGGACGACCGACGCACAAATTCCCGACACGGGAAATAGCCAGTCGAGGACTACTCGCGGAGAGCAAGTGCTGGAAGCAAAAGTCGTGACTATCGACGCCAAGCAACGCCATCTGCTCATAAATCCAGAACGCAACAATGCCAGCCCAGTGGGCTGGCGAATGTGTTCCGAGGCCGCACCTGATGTTTTTAGCGTGTTTGCCGCGAGCGGTGCACTGGAAGGCAACAAGGACGGCGGCAAGGCTGGCTTCGCCGGCTCAGAAACCGGCGCGACGATCGAGCGGACCCAGACCATAAACCTGTTGCGCGAGTCGATGTATCGTACATGCGAGCGCTATTTGAGTGGCGCGATCGACAAGCGGACTTTCATCGTTCAAGCAGCACGAGACCAACGCTCGATGGTAGCCGTTCTTGCTGTCGAGCAATTGACCGGCGCAATCCGCGCAAAGCCAACCATCATCACCGGTCCTGGCACTTCGGCTAGCTTGATTGACGGCAAGCAGGCAGCCGAGTTGCTCGAAACCTACACTCAAGACAACAAACAGGCAAAGAAGCGTGCAGCAGACGCGGCGGCGGCATTGGAAGCTGCCAACGCCAAGGGGAAATGCATCGGCAACGACACCAAGCCCGAAGACGTATCGGCAGATGATTGGGACAGTTGCCGTACTGCGAAGGCTCAGAAGGAGCTGGCCGACACTGAAGCAACGACTGCAGCGAAGCGACTAGATTTGTTGCTGGGCCAGATTGGCAGCCTGCGCTCTGGGGCCGATGGTTCGACACAGCCAGGGCAATCGGTTGGCGATGCCTATACTGTAAGCCGACCAGGGGATTCCGCTATCATCGCGGTTGCCAATGCAGTCCAGGAAATCGCGCGAGCTCCCGGGGTCGATGAGCCCTTGATGTTCTGCATCGCTTATCTCTCGGAACCGTTCGATTCGAACGAAACCTCTACGCTTGTGGTTCAGAAATGCCTGGACATTATACAACAGCGCGCGGACTCCGACCTAAAACTTCATTCGCGCGATCCGTTTGTTGCAAGCGCCGAAGGCTCCAAAATCACTCGCTATCTGGACAGCCCAAGCTCTGCTGCAGAGCGCCAGCGCCGCATGAACCTCGCCCGCAACGCGGCCATGGGCCTCAACTTCCCCTCAAACCCTGTCGACCTGATTGGCTTCATCGCAACCGCCAACCCGACGGACAAGCAAAGGCTCTTGCAGGCGATACTGGTCCTGGAAACCGATGCTGCAGCCAGGGACCAATTGAAATAGGAGAACCGCAATGGCCACCAAGGAAATCTACGATGTCCCCGCCGACCAGGTCGACACCTACGTGCGGCTTTTCAAGGAAAACGGTGCGACTGACGTCAGAGTCAATCCGCAGCCTGACGACAAGTTCACGCTCATCGTGACCTATCCGGATTTTGAGAGCCATGACGTCTTCAAGTCACGCCTAATCGCGGCGGGCAATCCGGCTCTTGAATGAACGAAGGCATTTCGGGTTTGAACTGCAAACGCCTCCGCCATTTGGTTGCCGAAGGTCCAATCCTAACCCCCATCCACCAACCGCCAACTCCCCTCGGCGAACGGCATTGACTCACCCTCCCCCCGACGCGCAAGGCAACATCCGTCTTGCGCCCGGGGCGGACGGCCTTTGCGGTGCTGAATTCCAAAGGGAGTTAGCCTGATGAAGAGCCGTTTTCTGCTGGCCGGGGCCGCGCTTGCGCTGTTGGCCGTGCCGTTTGCCCAGAGCCAGCTGGCGGCCGAAGTTGCCGCCGCTGCCGGCAAGGCCGCGATCGGGGCCTGGGGGGTTGATATTTCGGGCGGCGATACCAGCGTCAAGCCGGGCGACGACTATTTCCGGTTCGCCTCGGGCAAGTGGGACGATGCCACCGAAATCCCGGCTGACCGCGCCTCGATCGGATCGTTCAACGAACTGCGCGAACGCACCACGGTGCAGGTCAAGGATCTGATCACCGCGGCGCCTGCGGGCAGCAAGTACGGCGCGATGTATGCCAGCTTCATGGGCGAGGAGCAGGTCGAAAAGGTAGGGCTGGCCCCGCTGATGAAGGACCTGGGCGCGGTCCGCGCGATCAGGAACAAGTCGGCGTTCGCCCGCCACATGGGCAGCACCGACGGGGTGTTCGGGATCTCGCTGTTCGGCGCTTTCGTGGGCGCGGATACCAAGGACCCGACGATGAACGTGCTGTTCCTGGGCCAGGCCGGCCTGGGCCTGCCCGAACGCGAATATTACTTCTCCGACCAGTTCAAGAAGCAGCGCGATGCCTACCGCGCCTATATCGAGCGGACCTTCAAGACACTGGGCAACCCCGATCCCAAGGCCGCGGCCGATGCGGTGTTCAACTTCGAGAGCAACCTGGCCTACAAGAGCTGGAAGATCGCCGATCGCCGCGATGTCGACAAGACCAACAACCCGATGAGCTCGGCCGAGCTGGCCAAGTACGCCCCGGGGGTCGATTGGGCCGCGCTCCACGCCGGCTGGAAGATCCCGGCGCAAAAGCGGATCGTGGTGGGCGAAAAGTCGGCGATCAAGGCGCACGCCGCGCTGTTCGCCGAAACCCCGCTCGAAACGCTCAAGCTGTGGCAGACCTTCCACATCGCGGACCAGGCCGCGCCGTATCTCACCAAGGCGATGGTCGACAGCCGGTTTGAATATGCCAAGCAGCTGTCGGGCGTGCAGACCCTGCGCCCGCGCTGGAAGCGCGGCACCGACCTGGTTGATGGCACGCTGGGCGAACTGGTTGGCAAGGATTATATCGCCAAGCACTTCCCGCAAAGTTCGAAGGACAAGATGGAAGTCCTGGTCGCCAACCTGAAAGTGGCGATGGCGGGGCGGATCAAGGGCAATGCCTGGATGAGCGAGGCGACCAAGACCGCCGCGCTCGAAAAGCTGGCCCGGATGGACGTGATGGTTGGCTATCCTGACAAGTTCCGCAGCTATGCTGCGCTCAAGGTCGCTGCGAACGATCTCTACGGCAACGTGCTGCGTGCCGGGCGGTTCAACGCCGATTACCAGCGCGGCCAGCTGGGCAAGAAGGTCGATCGCAAGCTGTGGGGGATGAACCCGCAGACGGTGAACGCCTATAACGGCTTTACCGAAAACAAGATCGTCTTCCCGGCCGGCATCCTGCAGGCGCCGTTCTTCGATCCCAATGCCGACGATGCGGTCAACTATGGCGCGATCGGTGCGGTGATCGGACACGAAATCAGCCACGGCTTTGACGATCAGGGCCGCAAGGTCGACGCGACCGGCGCGGTCCGCGATTGGTGGACCGCCGAAGACGGCAAGCGTTTTGACGAACAGGCCAAGGTGTTCGGCGCGCAGTACGCCAAGTTCGAGGCCGTCCCCGGCGCTTTCGTCAATCCCGAGCTGACCATGGGCGAAAACATCGCCGACCTGGCCGGGGCACTGGTGGCGCTCGATGCCTACCATACCGCGCTGGGCGGCAAGCCCGCCGCAGTGCTCGACGGAATGAACGGCGATCAGCGCTTCTTCCTGGGGCTGGCGCAAGTCTGGCGCACCAAGATGCGCGAGGCCGCGCTGCGCAACCAGGTCGCCACCGATCCGCACAGCCCGGCCAAGTTCCGCACGATCGGCCCGGTCCGCAACATGGATGCGTGGTATTCGGTCTGGAGTGTCCAGCCGGGCCAGAAGCTCTACATCGCCCCTGAAGGGCGCGCGCGGATCTGGTAAGGCTCGTTCAGCCAAGACTCAGGGGGGCAGCGGCAACGCTGCCCCCGATTGCATTCAGGAGCAGAAACATGCGCAAGATCACTCTCGTTTCGCTGACCGCGCTGGCCTTGGCCGGCTGTGCAGCTTCCAGCGCCTCGAACGAAGCCACCCCCGTGGCCGAAGCCACTCCGGTTGCCGCGGCACCCTATGCTCCGGTGATCCCCAAGGGCACCGGGATCTTCGCTGAACGTTCGGCGCTGCCGTTCCACGCCCCCGATTTCAGCACAATCAAGGATAGCGATTTCCTGCCCGCGATTGAACAGGGGATGGCAATCCAGCTGGCCGAAATGGACGGGATCGCCAACGATCCGGCGCTGCCGACGTTCGAAAACACCATGGTCGCGATGGAAAAGAGCGGCCAGATGCTGACCCGCACGATCTATGTGTTCAGCGCGCTGACCGCGGCCAACACCAACGACACGCTTGATGCAATCGACAAGGAAACCTCGCCCAAGCTGACCGCGATGAACGACACGATCCTGCTCAACGACAAGCTGTTTGGGCGGATCAAGTACCTTTACGAGCGCAAGGACCAGCTGGGCCTGCGCGCCGATCAGGTACGGTTGCTGCAG
>JANPMA010000077.1:0-24638 GCA_031422595.1 Novosphingobium sp.
CACTTCGCCCGCGACCATCTTGGGCAGCCATTCCTGCTTCTGCTCTTCCGAGCCGTGGGCGATGATGTAGTTGGCAACAATGTCGCTCTGGAGCGAAAAGCCGGTGGTGACCCCGCCGTGATAGGCGCTTTCCTCGTCGACGATCGCGTTATAGCCGAAGTCGAGCCCCAGCCCGCCGTATGCCTCGGGCACAGTCGGGCAGAGCAGGCCAAGCTCGCCGGCCTTGGGCCACAGCGATTTGGGGACGATGCCTGCTTCGGCCCATTCGGCCCCGTGCGGTGCCACTTCGGTCTGGACGAAGCGCCGCACGGTCTGGCGGAAGGCCTCATGATCTTCGGTATAGGCGGTGCGGGCCAGCTGATCCATCGACATGGGGTGATCCTCTTTCTGCAAGGCTTGCTTGCAGCAAGGCCTATCCCCCGTGGCCGCGAGCGGTCAACCGGAATTTAATCGAACGATTAAGGGTTGCGCGCGATCGGCGTTGACGTTGCGGAGGCGGCCGGAGCCGGTGCCAGCCGCAACCGCCCGAGCCGCTGCGAGGGACGCGCCTTGTCGATCCGCAGCTCCGTGCCCAGTCCGGTTCCCAGCCCCAGCGCCGCTGCGCTCTTGGCCCCCAGCCGCAAGCGGTAGGTACCGTAGGGCACGGTATCGAACAGCACATATCCGTCGAAATCGCTGGCCGTCTGGAGCAGGACATTCCCGGCTGGATCGGTCAGCTCGACACTCGCCCCGCCGACCGCTTCGCCGTCGGGACCCAGGAGATAGGCCTCGACCTCGCCGGTCGGGGCGAGCGGCAGCAGCACCTTGGCCGCAACCCCAGGGCGCGGGACAACCACCATTCCGCGCCCCTTGGGCCGCAGCAGCGGATCTTCGAGCTTGCCCTCGTCGATCGAGACCAGCACCGGGACATAGGGGATCAACCCGTCAATCACGGTCCGGCCCGCGCTATTGGTTGGCACCTGCGCGTGACGGAAGCCGGCTTCGACCGATACGCCTTCGACCCCAAGCTCGCCCGGCTGGCGCTGGCCGTCGCCATTGTCGTCGCGGAACACCTCGACCGCGGCCTGGCCCTGTTCGGCGAGGCGATCGCGCGAGACCCGCCAGCCGCCGTCGACCGGGTTCGGGCCCATGCTGAAGGCCAGCGTCAGCCCCAGCGTGGTCGCGCCGCGATTGTCGACCGAGCCCTCGCCGCGCAAGGCGAAGCGCTTGAATTGATGGACATATCCCAGCGAAAAAGTGCGCCGATCAGACGGCGCGTCGATCTCGAACGAACCGCGCACACTCGATTCGCGGCCCAGCGGGGCATCGAGCACCAGCTGCGCCCGCTGGAACCCGGTGTGGTTGCCATCAAGCCCGAAGCGCGCCTGCCCGCGCACCTGAACCCGCCCGATCCGGGTGTTCCCGATCAGCGAAAGCAGATTGCCCTGGTCTTCGCGCGCGGTCAGCACCGGATCGCCCGAGACCGCGCGATGGAGCAGCTCGACCGTCAGGTTCGCCCGGCTGATCCGCAGCGAGCTGTGCGTTAACAGTTCGGTAACCTTTACCCCGTTGCGCCTGGTCGATTGGCGCGCGCCGAGCTCGACCGGCAGGCGCCAGCCCCCCAGTTTGAGCGTCCCGCCCAGCCGCAGATCGAATTCGCTGCGCTGCGAGAGCGCTACCTGGTCGCTGTCGAACAGGCCATCGGTCCACAAGGCATGGCCCGAAAACTGCACCCCGCCCACGCGCCCGATCACTTCGCCGCGCAGCGCCCGTCCGGCCCCCAACTGCTGGGCAGCGGACAGTTCGACCAGTGCCGGCCCGATCGAGCGGCGCATCACGGCTTCGAAGTAATGGCGGCGGCGGCCGGCCAGCACCAGGCTGGTGTACGACGCACCCAAAGTGGTTCGTCGGTCGATCCCGCGCTCGACCCCAACTCCCCAGCGCCAGCCGGTCAAGGGATCGGTCCCGCGCTGCGATGACCCGATCAGGTCGCGACCTTGCTGGAGCGCCCCGGCCCAGTACCAGGTCTTGCCGGCCGGCAGGTTCTCGATCCCGACCGGATAGGTCGAACGCTCGTGGCGGATCTGACCTTGCGGGCCATGAAGCACCACATCGAACTCGTTCTCGCCGAAAATCAGCTCGATATCGGCAAATTCATAGCGCCCGTCGCCGCGATCGGCCTGATAGGCGCGCAGTTCGCCGTTGCGGTAGAGTTCGACGTCCCACCCGGCCGGCAGTTCGCCGCGCAGCGTCGTGACGCCAAAGCGCGCAGGCAGGCCCAGCGGCCGGTTGGTTACGAAAGCTCCGCGGCCATAGGCACTTTGCGCGCCCAGCGCGGTCTGCGGGGTATCGACATCGCCCAGCGCAAAGCGGGTCGCCTTGAGCGGGCCGAGCAGGCCGCCGTCGGGATCGTTGCGATAGATCCGAAGCCGCAGCGAATCCGGGACCACCGCGTCGGTCCCGGCCAGCCGCGCCGAATAGCTCAAGCCCAGCACTTCGCCGCTCGCCAGCCCTTCGTATTGCACGCTCGCGCCGCCGCGGCTGGTCCAGCGGCCCTGGACCTGGACATCGACCGACGGTGTGCGCCATGTCTGGTAAGGCGCGTCGGCCTTGGGCAGGTTGGCGAGGTTGAACTGACTGTCTTCGGGCTTGCGAAGTCGCGCCGCGCGACTCTTGCGCTCGATCGCCTCGAGGAATGGCAGTTTCTTGTCTGTTTCGAGCTTGATCACCAGGTTGCCAAGGTCGGGCTTGAGCCGCACCCCCATCCAGCCCGACAGGGCATCGAGGTCCATGCACCAACCCTCGGGCGTGTCTTGGATCGCTCCGACCGGAATTGGTACCCGCCCGTTCACGGTTTGTACCGTATTTGAATCGCGATCGATCGTCAGCCGCTGGTCCTCGGCGAACAGCCAGCCAGTTGCGCGGCGCGACTTCTTGTCGAGCCGGACCGGCAGGTCGAGCGTCTGGATCAGGTCGGCAAAGTCGATGCAGACGCCTGTGGGGGTCTGATACCCGCGAATGGTGTCGCCGACCTTGTACGAGCGGGTATGCAGTTCGAGCAGCAGCGCGTCGTCTTCGTGAGCCGACCAGCCCTGGGCCAGCACCGGAACCGACCACACGGCAAAAGCCGCCGCACCCAGTGCGAGCGCCTGCCTGATCGGTCCGATCCCGCGTGTCATGACGTCAGAGGTCCGCTAACCTGTTGAGATATTTGGAGATCAAGGGAAGGTCGCCGAGGTTTCGGCGATCAGCGCCCCGCCGTTTTCGGCCAGTTCGCGGTATTCGATCTTGACCGGCCCCTTGAGCTTGGCCAGCGCTTCGGGGAGGACCGGGATCTGCACTTTGCGATGCTTGACCTCGGGATAGATCGCGATCCCGCGCAAGTCGAACAGCACTTCGCCGCGCGCGTTCTTGCCGATCAGCCCGCCATAGACCGAGCGCTGCCCGGTGCGGTTCATGTCGAGTTCGAGATAGGCCCCGGCCTCGGTCTTGACGAGGTGCGGGCCCGACAGGCTGGCCCCGCCTTCGAGCCGCCCGCGGCGCAGGAATACCGGGATGGTGATGCCATAGACCGGCACCAGCTTGATCGAGAGCCCGGTCGGCTCGGTCGCGCCGGCGTCCTCGAGCGCCCGCGCCGGGGGGATCGCGCGGAAATTCATGTGAACGCGATATTCACCGTCGGCCAGCCCTTCGGGCGGGCGCACCGAGATCCGCACCGATTGCGGCTGGCCGGGCAGCAGCGTGATTCGCCGCGGGGCAAAAGTCACCATCGCCAGCGCAGCCTTCTCGGCCGGATTGGCATCGGCTTCCTTGACTTCGGAGAAATCGCCGTCCTCGTCCATCCGGCGCAATTCGGCCGAAATCCGATAGGTCGCGGCCTGAGAGCCGATATTGCTCAGCACTACCTGAGTACTGCCGCCCTGGTTGATCACCACCCGGGTCGGCGCGACCAGCAAGTCGCCCTGGGCCTGGGCCGGTGCTGCGATCAGTGCGGAAAAGGCGGCCCCGGCAACCAGCAGGCGGCGCAGCGACGAACAAAGTGACATCGGCGATCCCTCGAGCATTACCGCAAAGTGCACAGCGCACTGCGGGAATTCACCTGAGGGCATAGGCAAACAGGGTTAATTTTCGGCTAAGGTTGTGTGCTCACACCCTAGCAAAAGGGCCGCACCCGCGCTTGGCGGATGCGGCCCTCAATTCACGCCCGGGTCGGGGCGGAAGTGTGCTTACTGATATTCAACCGAGACGTCGAAAGTGCCCTCATAGACACCGGCAACCTGGTTGGCAGCAACCGTCAGCGTACCGCCGACGTTGAAAGTGGCCTGGCCGGTGGTCGCGTTCAGCTGGAACGCGCCAACCGGGTTCGAGTTGAAACCGCTCAGCGACATGGTTTCGCCGCCGGTGCCGGTCGTGTTGGTCAGGTTAACCGCGGCGCTGGGCAGGGTCAGGACGACCGAAGCGCCGTTGGTGCCGGTGACTGTGAAGCCTGCTGGCAAGCGGGTGCCGGTCGAGATCAGCCCGCCGGTCTGCGAAACGGTGTTGTCGGCATTGACGGTGACGGTACCGCCGGTGTTCGGCGCAACCAGGCCGAAGTCGAGCGCCGAATCGGCGGTCAGCGTCAGCGAGCTGAGCACTTCCGCGGTTGCGGTGGCAGTGGCTGTAGCAGCGGCCGAAGCCGAGGTGGCGAAAGAAGCGGCGGCGAGCGCGGCGCCGACAGCAGCAAGACGAAGCGAATTACGCATGATATTCTGGTCCCTTCAAATGTGCCAGCAGCACGGATGCTGCCCCCGGAATGGCTGGCAAACCCCCCATTCACAGCACCCTAAGTAGGAACACAGTGTTCAATCTTTGCTGCTCATTGTGGTTAACCGGATAAGGCCCGATCTTAACCTCTTGAGCAGGGAAATCCCTATATCCCGCCGCCGGTTAGCCGCTGGCAGATCAGGTCGAGCTGGTCGAGCGTGCGGTAACGGATCGTCACCGCGCCCGAACGCGGATCGGCATCGGTGTTAATCCTGACCGACAGCCCCAGAAATTCCTCAAGATGGCTCTGGACCGCGGCGATATCGGCCGTCGCACTCGAATCGCTTGTCCCGCGCGCCCGGCGCGAGGCACTTGCGGGGGCATTGCTGCGCCGCGCCAGCCGCTCGACCTCGCGCACCGACAGATGCTTGGCCACCGCCTGGGTGGCAAGCTCAAACGCATTGTCGACTCCGATCAGTGCGCGGGCATGACCCATCGAGAGTCTGCCTTCTTCGACCAGCTCGATCACCGGTTCGGGCAGCGCCAGCAGCCGCTGAAGATTGGCGACGTGGCTGCGGCTCTTTTCGACGATTCGGGCGATCTCGGCCTGGGTCAAACCATCGTGCTCTGCCAGGCGGTGATAGGCCCGCGCTTCCTCGATCGGATTGAGGTCTTCGCGCTGCAGGTTCTCGATCAGTGCCAGCGCAGTGATCTCGCGGTCATCCAGATCGCGGATAATTGCTGGAATTTCATGGAGTTGCGCGCGTTGAGCGGCTCTCCAGCGGCGTTCGCCGGCGACCAGGCGCCAGCGTCCGGAGCCGTGCGGGGTGACGATCACCGGCTGGATCACTCCGCGCGCCGCGATCGAGGCGGCCAGTTCGGCCAGCGCAGCCTCCTCAAAACGGCGGCGCGGCTGGCTGGGGTGCGGTTCGATATCGGCGATCGCCAGCATGGCCATGCCCGAAGTGGGCCTCGCCGCAGCCGAGCCAGACTGAAGCGGGGTAACCAAAGGCTCCTCGCGCCGGGTTTCACCCAGCAAAGCCCCCAGCCCGCGGCCCAGCGCCGGACGCCTGGCGGTGCTTTCAGCCCGGGGAACGGAAATTCGGACGACCGGATCGTCGCTCATGCGGCTTTCCTCTGTTTGGGGAGACGCGAAATCAGCTCGCGCGCCAGGGCCATATAGGCCTTGCTGCCCGAGCAGGTGTGATCGTAGATCAACGCCGGCAGGCCGTGGCTGGGCGCTTCGGAAAGACGGACGTTGCGCGGGATCACCGCCTCGAACACCAGATTACCCAGGCACGAGCGGACATCGTCGGCAACCTGATCGGTCAGGCGGTTGCGGCGGTCGAACATGGTCAGCACCACGCCGATGATGCCCAGGTCGGGATTGAAGCGCTGCTGGACCCGTTCAACGGTCTGCAAAAGCTGCGATAGCCCCTCAAGCGCGAAGAATTCGCACTGCAACGGCACAAGCAGGGTATTCGCGGCGGTCAGGGCATTGAGCGTGAGCAGGCCGAGCGATGGCGGGCAATCGATGAAGACGATGTCATAGCCATGGTCCCCGGCCAGCGCTGTGCGCAGCCGATCGGTTCGATTGTCGACCGAAACCAGCTCGACCTCGGCGCCCGACAGGTCTTCGGTGGCCGGAATGATATCGAGGCCAGGGATCCGCGTCGGCAGCGTGCATTCGCTCAGCGGGACCTGGTCGATCACCAGATCGTACGACGAGCTGGTCCGGTCGGCTGCGGCGATGCCGATCCCGGTCGAGGCGTTGCCTTGCGGGTCGAGGTCGATCAACAGGACCTTCCAGCCGGTCGCGGCCATCGCCGTGGCGATGTTGATGGCTGTGGTGGTCTTGCCCACCCCGCCCTTCTGGTTGGCGATCGCGACGCGAATCACGTCTGTTTCCCTTTCCTTGCCGACTTTCCGGCCAGTGTGCCGACGATCACGCCCGATTCGGCATCGGTCAGCGATTGTTCCACGTGGAACATATGATTCCAGCCAGTCAGGTCCAGCAGTTCCTGCCGGGCGATGCGCCCCTTGGGCAACAGCCAGGTGGTTTCGCTTGTGGAGAATCCTGCGGATAGCTCAAGCAATTTGGGCAATGGTGCGAAGGCCCGTGCCGAAATGGCGCGGAATTGGCGAGCGGGCAACAATTCAAGCCTGGTTCCGGCAACAGCTGCCCGATCGAGTGCCAGGGTGATTCGCGCCCGTTCAAGCCATTCGACCCGCCGGGCACGCGATTCGACCATCACCACCTCGCATTCGGGGCGCAGCACGGAGATGACTAGCCCGGGAAAGCCTGCTCCGGTGCCCAGATCGAGCCAGGGGGCGGATGTTTCACGTGGAACATGGGCAAGCAATTGCGCCGAATCCGCGAGATGGCGCAGCCATACCGCTTCGAGGCTGGCCGCCGAGACGAGGTTCTGACGGGCATTTTCTTCGGCTAGCAGTGCAACCAGCTGTTCGAGCCGCTCGCGGGCCAGTTGATCCCACTCAGGCAAGCTTTCCAGCCAGGTGCGGGCCTCGGCCTCGCTTGACAGGATCATGCCGCGCGCCGCCGGGCGTGGACCAGCAACGCGGCCAGCGCGGCCGGGGTGATCCCCGGAACCCGGCCGGCCGCGGCCAGCGTTGCCGGCTGCGCCGCGCTCAGCCGTTCGACCATTTCACGGGACAGCCCGGGGATCGCGGCATAGGGAAAGTCATCACCCAACGGCAGCGCCTCGCCTGCGCGCAGATCGCGCAGCTCGCTGTCCTGGCGCGCGAGATAGGGCGCATAGGCCGCGTCCTCCTCGATTTCGGCCAGCAGCTCGGCGTCTTCGGGCAGCTCTTCGTCGAGCCAGGGCACCAGATCCGCCAGCCCGACCCCGCCGAACCGCAGCCATTCCCGCAAAGGTAGCCGCCCGGTATCGGCGCGCACCGGCAGACCGGCCGAGGCGAGCGCGTTGCTGCTGGCCGGCTGATCGAGCGCGGCATCGATCCGCGCCAGCTCGCCCTCGCGCCGGGCAAACCACTCGCTGCGTTGCTCGCCGATGCAACCAACTTGCAGCCCCAGCGGGGTCAACCGGGTGCCGGCATTGTTGGCGCGCAGCCGCAGCCGGTATTCGGCCCGGGCGGTGAGCATCCGGTATGGTTCGGTCACCCCATGCAGGGTCAGGTCGTCAATCATCACCGCCATATAGCTGTTCGCGCGGTCCAGCGCGGGCGGATCGCGGCCCAAGACTTGCGCGGCGGCATGAAGCCCGGCGACCAACCCTTGCGCGCCAGCTTCCTCGTAGCCGGTCGTACCGTTGAGCTGTCCGGCACAATAGAGCCCGGGGATCGCGCGCAGTTCAAGGCTGGAGCGCAGCGCGCGCGGATCGAGATGGTCGTACTCGACCGCATAGCCCGGCACTTCCATCTCGACCTGCTCGAGCCCTTCCATCGTCCGCAGCATCGCCTGCTGGACATCGGTTGGGAGCGAGGTGCTGATCCCGTTGGGGTAGACCAGGTGGCTGTCGAGGCCTTCGGGCTCGAGGAACACCTGGTGCCCGTCGCGGTCGGCGAAGCGGTGGATCTTGTCCTCGATCGAGGGGCAATAGCGCGGCCCCAAAGCGCCGATCGCGCCCGAAAACAGCGGCGAGCGGTGCAGGTTGGCGCGGATCACCTCGTGGCTGCGCGGATTGGTGCGGGTGATCGCGCAGAACAGTTGCGGTAGCACGCGGCCCGGACCGAGCGGCGACATGGTCCAGTGCTCGCTATCCGACGGCTGCTCTGCCAGCCGCGCCCAGTCAATCGTTCGCCCGTCAAGCCGCGGCGGGGTCCCGGTCTTGAGCCGCGCCATCGGCAGGTCGGCATCGCGCAGCTGCGCCGCGAGCCGCTGCGCCGAGGCTTCGCCAATCCGTCCGCCAACCAGCCGTTCCTCGCCGCGATAGAGCAAGCCGCCCAGGAAGGTCCCGGTGCACAGCACCACTGCCGCGGCTTCGAGCGCGGTGCCGTCAGCCAGCTCGATCCCCTCCACGCGCCCGCCCGCCAGCCGCAGTGCCGCCGCTTCGCCCGCTATGACGGTCAGGTCGCCTTGCTGGCCGAGCAAAGCCTGCACCGCCGCCTTGAACCGCTTGCGGTCGGCCTGGACGCGCGGCCCCTGCACCGCGCTGCCTTTGGAACGGTTGAGCATCCGGTAGTGGATCGCCCCCAGATCGGCGGCGCGCGCCATGATCCCGTCAAGCGCATCGACCTCGCGCACCAGGTGGCCCTTGCCCAGCCCACCGATCGCCGGGTTGCAGCTCATTGACCCGATTGCGGCAGGATCGAAGCTGACCAGCGCGACATGCGCGCCCATCCGCGCGGCCACGCCCGCGGCTTCCACCCCGGCATGGCCTCCGCCGACAACAATGATATCGAAACGCTGCATGATCGCCCGGCGTCTTAGCGCAGCGATGTTTCACGTGGAACAGAATTAGCGTCGCGAGGAGTGAGAATGTTCCACGTGGAACATCACTTGCCGATACAGAACCGGCCAAACAGCGTGTCGAGCATGTCCTCGGTGGTGGTCCGGCCCAGCAAAGTGTCGAACGAAACCCGCGCCAGCCGCAGGCCTTCGGCGGTGAGGAGCGGATCCTGCTCGCGCCGGGCCTCGCCCAGCGAACGCGCGGCATTGCGCAGCAGGTCGTGCTGACGCTGGTTGAGCGCGGCCTCGCCCGGCTTGGGCAGGGCCTGACGCGCGGTCTGGATCAGGTCGGCGCGCAGTTCGTCGATCCCGACCCCGCTGATTGCCGAAATCCGGTGGCGGGCATGGCGCTTGACCAGCGAATCCTCGCGGTCGATCTGCGACGCGATCTCCCAGGCGCCATCGGGCCCCTCGCCTTCGGGGCCGAGCCATAGCACCAGGTCAGCGCGGTCGAGCGCTTCCATTGCGCGTTCGATCCCGATCGCCTCAACCTCGTCGTTCACAGCATCATGGAGTCCGGCGGTATCTGCGAACAGGAAGGGAATGCCTTCATAGCTTACGGGCCGCGTCAGGACATCGCGCGTGGTCCCCGGAATCGGCGTCGCAATTGCCGCCTCGGATTGTACTAACACATTGAAAAGGGTGCTCTTCCCAAGGTTCGGCGGGCCAGCGATTACCACCCGGAAGCCTTCGCGCAGCGTCTCGGCACGGGGGCGCGCCAGCCAGGCGGCGAGCTGTGCCTCGAGCGCGCCAATTCGCAGCGCAAAAGTGCCTGGAAGCGTCGCGACATCGTCTTCGTCGGCGAAATCGAGCGCTGCTTCGAGCGCGGCGGAAAGCTGCAGCAGCTCGCCCCGCCAGTGCTCGACCGTAGCTGAGAATGCCCCGCCAGCCATCGCCATTGCGATCTGGCGCTGAAGCTCGGTCTCCGCCTCGAGCAGGTCAGCCAGCCCTTCGGCCTGGGCCAGATCGATCTTGCCGTTGGAAAATGCCCGACGGGTGAACTCCCCCGGCTCAGCTCGCCGCAAACCGGGCAGCAAGGCCAGCGCCGCCTCGACCGCGCCGATCACCGCGCGCCCGCCGTGACATTGCAATTCGGCAACATGCTCGCCGGTTTCGGTGTTCGGCCCCGGCAGCCACAGCACTAGCGCCTTGTCCAGCACCTGGCCCTTCGCATCGCGCAGCGAGGCCAGGCTGGCATGACGCGGTTTGGGGAGCCGCCCGGCGAGCGCCTCAAGCGCCGCACCGGCGCGCGGCCCGCTGACGCGAATCACACCGATCGCGGCGGGCGGAGCCCCGCTCGACAAGGCAAAGATGGTGTCGGTCATGGGTCCAGTGGCGGCGGGATCAGTCCGCGTCCTTTTTCTTGGCGCCGGCAGCAAAGACGCTGCCGCTTTCCATGAACTGCTGGAACAGCTTCATCCCGACCTGGCCCATCGGCGCGAGGTTCTTGGCGAATTCCTGCACCTGGTCGACCGAGCCCGCGCCCTTCATCGCCTTGGCAATCGCTTCGATATAGACGCCGTTGGCTTTCGATACGTCGGGCAGGCCCAGGAAAGCACGCGCTTCCTCAGGGGTGCATTCGATCTCCACATTGACTTTCATCGTGCAATCTCCTCACCGTCCAGTCTTCCCCGCGCCCTTGCTGGCATAGCCCCTTCACAAAGTCCACGGCGCGCTTAAGTGAAGAGCAAAGCAGCACCAGGAGCCAAACCATGTCCGAAACCGTCCAGATCCCCTCGCTCAAGCATGATGGCGCAATCCCGGCCTATGTCGCCCGCCCCTCAGGAGCGCCCAAGGCGGCGATCATCGTCATTCCCGAAATCTTCGGGGTGAACGCAGGGATCCGCCAGAAGGCCGACAGCTGGGCGGCCAAGGGCTACCTGGCAGTCGCGCCCGATATCTTCTGGCGCTTTGCTCCCGGGGTCGAACTCAACCCCGATGTCGAAGCCGAACTGAACGAGGCCTTCGGCTACTTCCAGCAGTACGACCCCGCCAAGGGGGTCTATGATATCGAATCGGCGATCAAATGGATCCGCCACGAAGCAGGCGTCGCCAAGGTTGGCTGCACCGGATACTGCCTGGGCGGACGATTGGCCTACATGGCCGCCGCGCGCACCGATATCGACGCTTCGGTCGGCTACTACGGGGTGATGATCGACACCATGCTGGACGAGGCGCACCACATCGCCAAGGCGCTGATGCTGCACATTCCCACCGCCGATCACTTTGTCGGACCCGAAGCACAGGCTGCAATCCACGCCGCCCTGGGCGATCATCCGCGTGTCACGCTGCATGACTATCCCGGGCTCGACCATGGATTTGCCGCGGAAATGGGGAACCGCCGCGACGAGGCCGGCGCGCAGCTTGCTGATGGACGCACCGAGGCATTCCTGACAGAGCACCTCGGCTAGCTGTAAGTCCCGATTGCTTCGAAGATCCGGCTGATCGCCGCGCGGTCGGCCGCTTCGATTTCGGGTCGCCAGATCTCGAACAGCAGGATCACCCGCTGCTGCGGGCCGTCGTTCTTTGCCTCGTGCTCGATCGAATCGTCGAAGATAAGCGGCACACCGTCGATCCATTCGCGCCGCTCCGAGCCGACCCGCAGCCAGCATTGCGGCGCGGTCAGGATCGGGATGTGACAGATCAGCCGCGTGTTGAGCATGCCGAAATGCGGCGTGATATGTGCTCCGGGCAGCAGCCGCGACCAGTGCGCATTGGGCGAGCGGCCCGGGGTCCGGACCAGCGGGGCATGGCTGAGCGCCTCCATCGTCGCCGGGCAGCGCGCGGCACTCTCCTCAACCACCGCGCCGCTGCGCCAGAAGTGGAACGCGGTCCAGTCCTGGCTGTCGAGCAGAGGGTTGTTGGGAGCTGGCCGGTTGGGATTGGCGTGGACGTAAGGGGCAAAGCCCTCGGCTCCAGCGGCCAGCACATCGGCCAGTTCGCGCTGCATTGCGGGGACCATGGCCAGCATCGGCTCCAGCCAGGGAAACTGGGCCGGATCGTAAAAGCGCTTCTGCGGCAGGCCGGGATAGTAGAATACTGATGGCTGCTGGAAATAGAGCTCGCGCTTGCCCAGCAGCAGCTCGACCGCCTCGCTCATCACCGGCGAGAGGTCGTCGTCCAGGGCCTCGAGCAAATGCGCCTCGAAGCTGCCTTCGGCCTGACGCAAGTAGACGCGGGCATGGTCAAGCAAGGCAGTGAGCGGCGGTGGGACCCGGCCATCGGCACCGGCCTGGTTGAGCGCCGTCTTGTAGAAACTCGATGCCGCCCGCGCATCTCCGGCCTGCTCGCGCATCAACCCGCGCATCAGCAGTGCACCGATGTCACGCGGAGCCAGCTCCAACTGCACTTCCAGCGCCGCCTCGGCCGCACCGCGATTGCCCAAGGCCAGCTCAGCCTGCGACAGCGCCACCCAGTTCATCGCCTCGCGCGGAAGGGCCGCCGCCGCCCGCCGCAAATGCCCGGCTGCCCCCGCCATGTCGCGCGCGCCCAGCGCGGCAAGGCCGGCCGAGAGGGGGTTGGAGGGCTCGTTGCTCATACCGAGTGCTCATAGGCTGGAAATATGGGCCAAGCCAAGGCATGGTCGCATTCCAGCCAATCGAAAGGCACCTGAACGATGAGCGCAAAAGCGGGAGTGGCGGCCTGGCACGCCTATATGGAAAGCGGCGGCGATGCCGATCTGCTGGCTGGCTTGCTGTCCGAAGATCCAGTGTTCCACTCGCCCGTGGTCCACACCCCGCAAGCGGGCAAGGCCAAGGTCATGCTGTACCTGCTCAGCGCCGCCAAGGTGCTGGGCAATGACAGCTTCCGCTATGTCCGCGAAGTGGTCGAAGGCAATGACGCATGCCTAGAATTCACCGCCGAGATTGACGGAATCCATGTCAACGGGATCGACCTGATCCAGTTCGACGATGCGGGGAAGATCAAGGATTTCAAAGTCATGGTGCGGCCGCTCAAGGCGGTCAACAAGCTGTGGGAAATGATGGCGGCGCAGCTTCAGGCGGCGGGTTAATGCAATACATCTGGAATTGGGTGAATCCAATCGCCGACATCAAAGATGCCGAATCTAAGTGACTCTAGCCAAACGAAACTTTGAATTTGGTCTAGACTCATGATTCTGTTAGATTCTTTCTAAGTGGAGGAACCTATGTCGGATCAATGGGAAGAAAACTATCAGTTCTTCATACGGTGCCTTCCCGACATTCTGGAATCGCATCGCGGCGCGCACGTTCTGCTACATGACCGGTCGATCGATGGGTACTTCGCCACCAGTTTGGATGCGATCAAGGCAGGGCTGACCAAACACGGTGAGAACAATTTCTCTGTCGAGTTGGTTGACGATGCCGTTGAAGATTTAGGCTTTTTTTCGCATGTTAGTTCAACGCTGCGCGCTTGACCAACACCGCCTGATCCTCCCTGTCTCGGTTTCCAAGCCGGCGTTGCAGGCAGGGCAGTTCCACGGTTCATTCTCGGGGAAGCATTATCGTGCATTGGTCGATACCGGCGCACAGCGAACGGTACTGTCCGAACGGGTGATCGCGGAACTAAATTTGCTCCGAACCGGGCACATGCAGTTCAGTGGTCTGCACGGCCCGCGAACTCATACTCGATACCTCGCCTCACTCGGGATCTGGGCTCACCGCGTCGATCGTGGTGGGAGTGGTTCACGTCTCGACCAGAACGAATTATCGTTGTTCTCGCTCGATGAACCGATCGAGATCGTCAACATGGACGACAACGTGAACTTCGACCTCATCTTGGGGTTCGATGTGTTGAAGAACTTCAGCTTCAGCTTTGATAGTCAATCTCGAGAGTTCGAAATCACTTTGTCACCATGACCGATCTGGCGATGACAGAGCGGGTTGGACAAGCGACCCTGCACCGCCTGCCTCATAGCGAAGCAAGCAAGAAGGCCAGCCGCTCCGCCACCCCGAGCAGCGGCAGCTCGGTCACCGCGTAGCCATAGCGCTGCCACGCTGCGGTAACCGCTTCGTCGCTGGCCACGGCCTGTTCCCAGTCCTGGATCCGTTCGGCGTCCTGGACATAGATCGCGGCCCAGGCCGGGGCGCGCAGGATCGGGCCGTGGTAGCGCAAGTTGCGGCAGGCCCGGTCGACCGCAGCGGGCACCGCCAGGCCCGAAACGTCTAGAAATCCGACGACGTCGGGAAACCCGCGATCGAACAGTACCGGGCCGGAGTGACCGGCGTGGCGTTCAAACTCGCGGGCGTGCGCCTCAAGCATCGCCTCGGCAAAGCCCAGCGGATCGCGGTCGCGCAGTTCCATCCCGCCCGGTGCCTTGAGCAGTTCGCGCGCCACTTCGGGCGATGTCTGGAAACCAGCCGCGGCGGCGGCATCAAGCAATGTGGTCTTGCCAGCCCCGGGCGCGCCGGTCAGGACCGCGTGCCGGGGCCCGAATTCAGCCACCCCGGGCGCCTTGGGATCCGATTCGCAGGCCACCATCCGCGCCCCATTCCTCGCTCGTTGGCGGCTCCCACAGCCCTTCCATGAAATCGAACATCTGCCGATTGACTTCCATCGCAAACGTCTCGCCGCGCTGCTGGTTGCGGCGGCCAACGCGCAGCCAGCGTTCGTCGGCCGGCACATCGAGGAAGTGAACCACGCTGGTGAGCCCCGCTTGCGCGCCCAGCGCGCGGAATTTGTCGCGGTGTTCCTTGCGGGTGAAACCAAGGTCCAGCACCGCCGGAATACCGCGCGTGGCAAGCTGGCGGACCATGGCAAAGATCTGCGCCTCGCAGCGTTCGACCCGCTCCATCGTCCATTGGAACTCGATCGGCTGCGGGCTGTCCGCCCAGAACAGCGCAGTCATCCATTCATCAATCGAGAACCGCACCGCCCCCAGCTGGTCGGCCAGCTGGCGGGCATAGGTGGTCTTGCCGGCACCGGTGCAGCCGACAATCAATACCAAATCTGGCAGGACAATGTCGGCTGCCACCTGAGCATCCTATTGGTTCATGGTCGCGAAGAAGTCTTCGTTGGTCTTCGAATCCTTCATCTTGTCGAGCAGGAATTCCATCGCGTCGATCGTGCCCATCTGCATCAGGATCCGGCGCAGCACCCACATCTTGGAAAGCTTGTCCTTCTCAACCAGCAGCTCTTCCTTGCGGGTGCCGCTCTTGCCGACGTCGAGCGCCGGGAAGATCCGCTTGTCCGCAACCTTGCGGTCGAGCACGATTTCGGAGTTGCCGGTGCCCTTGAACTCTTCGAAAATCACTTCGTCCATCCGGCTGCCGGTATCGATCAGCGCGGTGGCGATGATCGAGAGCGAGCCGCCTTCCTCGATATTGCGCGCCGCGCCGAAGAAGCGCTTGGGCCGCTGCAGGGCATTGGCATCGACACCGCCGGTCAGCACTTTGCCGCTGCTCGGCACCACGGTGTTGTAGGCCCGGCCGAGGCGGGTGATCGAATCGAGCAGGATCACCACGTCGCGCTTGTGTTCGACCAGCCGCTTGGCCTTTTCGATCACCATTTCAGCGACCTGGACGTGGCGGGTGGCTGGTTCGTCGAAGGTCGAGGAGATCACCTCGCCCTTTACGCTGCGCTGCATGTCGGTGACTTCCTCGGGCCGCTCGTCAACCAGCAGCACCAGCAGGAACACTTCGGGATGGTTGTCGGTAATCGCCTTGGCGATGTTCTGCAGCAGCACGGTCTTGCCGGTACGCGGAGGGGCGACGATCAGCGCGCGCTGGCCCTTGCCCTGCGGCGATATGATATCGATCACCCGCGCCGACTTGTCCTTGACCGTCGGGTCGAGCGTATCGAGGCTGAGCTTTTCGTCAGGGTACAGCGGGGTCAGGTTGTCAAAATTGACCCGGTGGCGGACCGCTTCGGGATCGTCAAAGTTGACCGTGACCAGCTTGTTGATCGCGAAATAGCGTTCGCCGTCCTTGGGCGCGCGGATCTCGCCTTCAACCGTATCGCCGGTGCGCAGCCCCCATTTACGGACCTGATTGGGCGAGACGTAGATATCGTCGGGCCCAGCAAGGTAATTGGCCTCGGGGCTGCGCAGAAAACCGAAACCATCGGTCATCACTTCGATCGTACCCTGTCCGACGATTTCCTCACCGTCTTCGGCGACCTCTTTCAGGATCGCGAACATCAGGTCCTGGCGGCGCAAGGTCGATGCGCCTTCGACGCCCAGTTCTTCGGCCATTTCGACCAGCTCGGCGGAGGTCTTCCTCTTGAGTTCTTTGAGATGCATAGGAGTAATCGTTTCCGTTGAATTCACACTGGGAATGGCCGGACGATCGATGGGCTTGGAGAAAGCGGATCGCGCCGCGCTTGGATGCGCAGGCCTTGCCGGACAGGGGCCCGATAGGCCTTGGCGGCGCGAAGGTCAATCAGAACGGCTTGAGCACCACCAGGATCACGATCAGCGCCGCAGCCACCCCCGGCACTTCGTTGAGCATCCTCAGTTGCCGCCCCGAAAGCCGTCGCTCACCTTGCGCCAAGGTCTTGTGATAACCCGCCAGCCAGACATGGTAGGCCGAAAGCCCCAGCACTGCCGCAAACTTCAGATTGAACCAGCCCTGCGAAAAAGCACCGATCTGGTACGCCAGCAGCAGCCCCAGCACCCAGGCCACGGTCATCGCCGGCCACAGGATGATCCTGAGCAGCCGCGCCTCGCGCTCCACCCACAACGCATTCTCAGCTGAACCGGGCTCGGCCTCCTGATGATAGACGAAATAGCGCGGCAGCATGAACAGCCCGGCCATCCAGAAGATCACGAAAATGATGTGGCCGGCTTTCAGCCAGAGATAGGTCATCGCCAAAACCCAATCCATTGCGCGCCCATGATCCTAACCGCGCCAGTTCCGGACCAGCGCCAGCAATTGCCCGACATGTTCCAGCGGGGTGGTCTGCCCGATCCCGTGGCCCAGATTGAAGACATGGGGGCGGCTCGCGAAAGCTTCAAGCACACGGATAGCCTGTCGCTCCATTTCCGCCCCGCCCGCGATCAGCAGCAAGGGATCGAGGTTGCCCTGCACCGGCAGCCCATCAGGCAGCACCTTGGCGGCCCACAGCGGGTCGATCGTCTCGTCAAGCCCCAGCGCCTGAACCCCGGTTTCGCGGGCATAGGCCGGCAGCTTTTCGCCGGCGCCCTTGGGAAAGCCGATCACCGGGACATGCGGAAAGCGCTTGGCGATCGCCGCGACGATTTTCGCATTGGGAGCGATCACCCAGCGTTCGAATTCGGCCGGAGCCAGGCTCCCGGCCCAGCTGTCAAACAACTGCACTGCTTCGGCTCCGGCGACAATCTGGCCCGCGAGGTAATCGATCGTCACCACGGTGATCGCATCGATAATCGCCTGGAAGGCGCCCGGATCGCGGTAGGCCATGGCGCGGGTCTCATGCTGATCGCGGCTGCCCTCGCCCGCCACCATGTAGGTCGCGACGGTCCACGGGCTGCCGGCAAAGCCCAGCATGGTCTTGTCAGCCGGAAGCTGCGCCTTGACCAGCTTGACCGTCTCATAAATCGGGGTCAGCCGTTCGGGCACCGCGCGCAGGCTCTCCAGGCTGGCATCGACCAGCCGGGGTGAGAGGTGCGGGCCTTCGCCGACCAGGAACTCCAGATCCTGCCCCATCGCGTAGGGCACGATCAGGATATCGGAAAACAGGATCGCCCCGTCCATGCCGTAACGCCGGATCGGCTGGATGGTGATTTCCGCCGCGGCCGCGCTGTCATAGACCAGCGCCAGAAACCCGCCCTTCTCCGCCCGCAATGCGCGGTATTCGGGCAAGTAGCGCCCAGCCTGACGCATCAGCCAGACCGGCCTTGGACGCACATTCTGGCCGCGCAGGGTATCAAGGAGCAAACCGGGCATTCGACCTATTCCAATTCAAATCAAATTAGATTCTTAATAGGATTCTGTAGTAGTTGGGCTGTGGAAAGCGGGGATTGCCGGGCCTTGCCGGAAATGTCCCATACTGAACAGGGTAAAGCGCCAGTGGAATCGCCGGGCCTTCGCGTCAAGCGCATCTTTTGCCCGCTATCCCCAGCCTGTGGAACGCGCCGTCCACATGTCCACAAGAGTCCCTGTGGAGGGCTGGGAGTGGGGGGAGATCTTTTCCCCGAACTTGTAAGCCAGTTCCTCCCGTGGTTTATGCCGCAAACCATCCACAGGGCCCCCCAGTCAGATCTTCATGCCGCAACTCCACCTCCATCTCCTTTCGGATTCTACCGGCGAAACGCTCGAAATGCTGGCCAAGGCGGCGCTGGCGCAGTTCGAGGGTGCCGAAGTGATGCGCCACTTCTGGCCGATGGTCCGCTCGCAGCAACACCTCGACCGGATCATGGCCGAGATTGCCGCCAATCCAGGTCTGGTGTTCTACACGCTGGTCAATGCCGATACCCGGCAGAGGCTGGAAGAGCATTGCCGCACCTTGGGCTTGCCGGTGGTTCCGGTGCTCGATGCCGCGGTCGAAGCGCTCGAGGCTGCGCTCGGTCAGCATCCCAAAGCCCGCCCCGGCCGCCAGCACGCGATGGACGAGGCCTATTTCGCCCGGGTCGATGCGATCCATTACACCATCGCCCACGATGACGGGGTCGGGTGGGAGAACTGGGAAGAAGCCGATATCGTGCTGGCCGGCGTCTCGCGCAGTTCGAAGACCCCGACCTCGATCTACCTCGCCAACCGCGGCTACAAGGTCGCCAATATCCCGATCGTGGTCGAAAGCCCCCCGCCCCCGGTGCTGTTCGGACTGAAGCATCCCTTCGTGGTCGGCCTGACCACCGCGCCCGAGCGGCTGGTCCAGGTCCGCCGCAACCGCCTGCTCTCGCTCGGCCAGTCGCCCGAGACCTCCTATGTCGACGACGAGCGCGTCGCGCGCGAGGTGCAATATGCCCGGCGGATGTTCGCTGACAACGGCTGGCCGGTGATCGACGTCACCCGCCGCTCGATCGAGGAAGCCGCCGCCGCAATCATCAACCTCTACAACGAATTCCTCAGCGCGCGCGAAGCGGGCGGCGCGTGAGCCTGGTGCTCGCCTCGCAAAGCGCGTCACGCGCAGCGATGCTTGAGGCGGCCGGGGTGCCGTTCGAACCGATCCCGGCGCGGATCGACGAACGCGCGCTTGAGGCCGGGCTGGAGGGCACCACACCCGCCGATGTCGCGCTGGCGCTGGCCGAGGCGAAGGCACTGGCTGTCTCCGCGCAAGTTCCCACGCGACTGGTGCTGGGCAGCGATTCGCTGGTCGAGGTTGAGGGCCGCCGGTTCGACAAGCCCGCCAGCCGTGAGGATGCTGCCGCGCATCTGCGGCTCTTTTCGGGCAAGGCCATGCAGCTCCACAGCGCCGCGGCGCTGGCGCGGGGTGGCACGGTGGTCTGGAGTCATGGCGCGCTGGCCCGGCTTCAGGTGCGCGAACTGTCGGACCGGTTCATCACCAGCTATCTTGGTCACGAATGGCCCGCCGTTTCGGGCTGTGTCGGGGTGTTCCGGATCGAAGCGCGCGGAGTGCAACTGTTTGACTCGATCGAAGGCGATCATTTCACCGTGCTCGGCATGCCTTTGCTGGCGGTGCTGGGCGCGCTGCGCGAGCATGGGGAACTGCTGTCGTGATTCGCTCCGAACAGGCTTTTGATGCGAATCCTCCCCTTCCCTTCAGGGGAGGGGATCGAGGGGTGGGGGCTGTCCTCCTCAAGCAACGTCGGGTGGGAAGGACAGCCCCCACCCCAACCCCTCCCCTCAAGGGGAGGGGCTTATGAAAGGACGTCCCTTCGCCGAAGTGATCGGCGATCCGATTGCGCAGTCCAAATCGCCGCTGATTCACAATTTCTGGCTGGAGAAACGCGGGATCGATGCCGAGTACCGCGCCTGTCATGTGCGGCCAGACGAGCTGGAAGACTATTTCACGCGGAGACGCAAAGACGCGGAGTGGCGGGGGTGCAGCGTCACCATGCCGCACAAGCAGGCGGTCATGCCGCTGCTCGATCGGGTCGATCCCCAAGCCAAGGCGATTGGTGCGGTCAATACCGTGGTGCGCGAAACGGACGGCACACTGGTCGGCTACAACACCGATGCCGCCGGGTTCCTCGAACCCTTGCAGGCCGACCTCGCGCAAGCGCACTTGTACCGGATGGCCCGGATCCTGGGCGCGGGCGGCGCGGCGCGGGCGATTGTCGCGGCGCTGGCCGGGCGAGGCTTCACTCTGGTGCTGGCGGCGCGAGATCCGGCCAGGGCCCGCGCTTTGCTCGACGAACTGGCGCCGAAAGGCGAGCACCACGCGGTCGATCTGGCTCATTTCGCCTCGCCGACCCAGTTCGCATTCGACGACCGCGAGCATCTGTTCGATCTGGTGGTCAACGCCAGCCCGCTGGGTATGGCCGGGCAGCCGCCTCTGGCCTTCGATTTCAGCCATGCGCCGCCCGGCAGCACGGTTTTTGATATCGTCACTCACCCCATTGAGACGCCCTTGCTGGCCGCGGCCCGCCGGCGCGGGCTGCCGACGATCGACGGCCTGGCCATGCTGATCGGGCAGGCGGCGGTGGCTTTCGAGAAGTTCTTTGGCCAGCCAGCCCCGCGCGAGCACGACGCCGAACTGCGCGAACTGCTAACGCGATGAGTACGGCCTTCATCCTCGGCCTGACCGGCTCGATCGGCATGGGCAAATCGGCGGTCGCAGCAATGTTTCGCGGACTTGGGGTGCCGCTGTTCGATGCCGATGCCGCGGTGCATGAGCTGCAGGGACCCAATGGCGCCTGCATCGCGCCGATCGAGCGGGCTTTTCCCGGCACCACCGGGCCTGGCGGGGTCGACCGGCAGAAACTGGGCGCGGCGGTGTTTGGCGATTCCGAAAAGCTGCGGCTGCTCGAAGCGATCGTCCATCCCGAAGTCGCGGAAATGCGCCGGACCTTCCTGGCCGATAACGCGCAAGCCCCGCTGATCGTTTTCGATATCCCGCTGCTGTTCGAAAAGACCGGCCAGCACGGGCTCGATGCGGTGCTGGTTGTTTCCGCTTCGGCCGAGCAGCAACGTCAGCGCGTGCTGACCCGTCCGGGGATGAGCGAAGAGAAGTTCGAGAAGATCCTGGCGCTGCAAGTGCCCGATGCCGAGAAGCGCGCACGGGCTGACCATGTGATCGATACCGGGGTGAGTCTCGCCGAAACCCGCCATGCGGTGCAGCAACTGGTTCATGCGCTGACAGCGGCGAAGAAATAACGAGTCGCCCCCTTGCCACTTGGCCTGATCGGGCCGATATCCTTTATGTAATGCGCGAGATTATCTTCGACACCGAAACGACCGGCCTCGATCCCAAGACCGGTGACCGGCTCGTCGAAATCGGCTGCATCGAAATGGTCAACCGGGTCCCGACCGGTGAGACGTTCCACTGCTATTTCAACCCCGATCGCGACATGCCCGCCCAGGCCGAAGCGGTCCACGGCCTGTCAATCTCGTTCCTGTCCGACAAACCGCGCTTTCACGAGAAAGTTGCCGGACTGCTCGAGTTTCTGGGCGACGAGACCAAGCTGGTCGCGCACAATGCCGGGTTCGACTTCGGCTTCGTCAATTCCGAGCTTGAGATGTGCGGGTTGCCACCGCTTGGCCGTGAGCGGATGGTCGATACCGTGGCGCTGGCCCGTGCGCGCCATCCCGGGGCCAAGAATTCGCTCGACGCGCTGTGCACCCGCTATGGCATCGACCGCAGCCACCGCACCCGGCACGGCGCGCTGCTCGACGCCGAGCTGCTGGCGCAAGTCTATGTCGAGCTGACCGGCGGGCGGCAGATCGGGCTCAGCCTGGCCGCCGAGGTCAATGAAATCGAAATTGCGGCGCAATCGATCCCGGTCCGCGACCGTGTGCTGCGGACCGCCCGCTCGCACAGCGCCAGCGAGGCGGAATTGGCCGCGCACACCCAGTTCCTCGAAACGGTGAAGTCCCCATTATGGAACGACTGATCCTGTCTTCGAGTTTAAGGGTTCAGGTCTGCTGGTAGCGGGCCCGAACCCTAAGCAGGAGAAGTAGTGATGGACATTCGCGTATCCGGACACCAGATCGAAACCGGCGAAGCCCTGCAGCGCCATGCGCAGGATCGGCTGACAGCGATTGTCGGCAAGTACTTTTCGGGCGCGCTTTCCAGCACGGTCACTTTCAACCGCGCGCCCGCCGGGGCCTTTCGCGCCGATATCGTCACCCATGTGATGCAGGGCCTGATGCTCAAGGGTGCGGGTATTGCGCAGGACGCCCATGCCGCGCTCGATGCTGCAGCGGAAAAGATCGACAAGCAGCTGCGGCGCTACAAGCGCCGCCTGACCGACCGCCATATTCAATCCGCGCAAGCCGTGCGCGCCGAAGAAGCGGCCTATACCGTTTTCGCCGAACCGGACGAAGAGGCCGAGGAAGTGCTGGCCGATGCCCCGGTAGTGATCGCTGAAACCCGCGTCGATGTGCCCGAAACCACGGTTTCCAACGCGGTGATGATGCTCGACCTGCGCAATACCAACGCCCTGCTGTTCAAGAATGCCGGCACCGGCAAGCACAACATGGTCTATCGCCGCGGGGATGGATCGATCGGCTGGGTTGAACCTTCCTGACAGCAGGAGTAAAGGCCCGGCCAATTCCATCAGGCGAGGAGGGGGCATGAAGGCGGGGTGATACCTCGCTCAGCGGCCCCTGTCTGGACCCGTCGCGCTAATAAATGGGACACAAGTGTCTGCCATGACTGCACTTTTCACGCTCCTTCCGGAATCCGTCGGTACCATCGATGCCGATAGCAAGGCTACAATCCTCGACCAGTTGGCGCAGCGATTCGCAGGCGTCTACGGGCTCGATCCCGTGCTCGTGCTCGAACGCCTCGAAGAGCGCGAGAAACTGGGCAGCACCGGGTTCGGCCGCGGCGTGGCGATCCCCCACGCTCGGATTCCTGATCTCGGCCGCCCGGTCGCGGCGTTCCTGCGGCTTTCGACCCCGGTTGCCTTCGATGCCGCCGATGGCATGCCGGTTGATCTGGTGTTCGGCCTGCTTTCGCCCGAAGCCGCGGGTGCGGCGCATCTCCATGCGCTCGCCGCGATCAGCCGGATGATGCGCGACGAGAAGATGCACGCCGCGCTGGGCGAAGCGGGTGATGCCGAAGCGCTCTATGCGCTGCTGGCCAACTCCATCGACCGCGACGCGGCGTAGTTTTTGGACGCGCGGCTTCCTGCTCACCTCGAAGTCAGCGGGCTGATCCGCGCGGTTGGGGCCGCTGGCGGGTTCGCGGCCGTGCTTAACAAGGGTGAACGCGATGGCGGAACGATCCTGGTAATCTGCGCCGAAAAGGGCGGAAACCGGCGGCTTTTTGAGCGGATGCCGAGCGCCGAAGGGCACCGCAGATGGGCCCTTGTTCGCGGCGAAGATACTGAAAATAAGACAGAATTCGACGAATATCTGATCCGCCGGAGCGCCCAGGACCCAGACCTGTGGATGATCGAACTGGATATCGCGAATGGTGAACGGTTCATCGGATTGACATGAGTGTCAGCTTGACTTTGCTGCACCGCACAATCAAAGGGCTCCCACTTTCGTTGCGTAGGCGGCTTTCGGGGTATTCAGGCCCCGGCGGATAGCACGCAGACGGGGGGCAGCCGGCAGGATCCCGGCTTGGGGCATCTACGAACTTAAGGCCTCATCCAGTCCTGCGCGGGCGCGCCAACCGCCCAAGAATGCAGAATAATGAGTAAGCAGCTTCGCAAGGCCAGCGCGATCGCAGTGGCCGCCATGATTGTATCGATTGCCTTCAGCGCCAACGGGTCCGGCGCCTCCGCGCAGAGCATTGCTGCGGTAACCAAGCAGGAACCCGCATTCCAGACCATTTCCCAGCCGGTCGTCCAACCGCTTCCCGCCACGGCTGCCAAGCCCGCGGTCGAAGCCGATCGGGCTGAACTCGATAGCCCCGCCATCAAGGCCAGCTCGCTTTCCGCGATGGTCGCGGCCCAGCCGCATCCCGGTGAACTTCCGCGCGAGCTCAATTGCCTGGCCGGGGCGATCTACTTCGAAGCCAAGAGCGAATCGCTCGCCGGCCAGCTGGCCGTCGGGCGGGTGGTCGTGGCGCGCTCCAAGTCGGGCCGCTTCCCCAATTCGTATTGCGGCGTGGTGTTCCAGCCTTCGCAGTTCTCGTTCGTGCGCGGTTCGTCGATGCCATCGATCCCGCGCGCTTCGAAGCAGTGGAAGAACGCGGTCGCCGTGGCCCAGATCGCCCATTCGAACGCCTGGCGCAGCCCGGTTGAGGGTGCGCTGTTCTTCCACGCGTCCTATGTCAGCCCCGGCTGGCGCCTGACCCGCGTGGGCCGGATCGACAATCACGTATTCTATCGTTGAGGTATTGTCTGGTGCGCTGATCGCCTCCGCGATCAGCTAGAGCGGGATGACGTGAGGCTGACTCGGTTGGGGATTCCCTTGGCTGCTGTTTTGTGATTCAAGCAGCTTGCTGGGCTGAGGAGGCCAGCGAGCATGGCCAAGCCTTATTCGTTGGATTTGCGTGAGCGCGTTGTTGC
>JANPMA010000078.1:0-2485 GCA_031422595.1 Novosphingobium sp.
GGCGGCGCGTTCATGCAGGTCGAGATGAAGAACCTGATCGACGGCCGCAAGACCAACGTCCGCTTCCGCAGCCAGGACACGGTCGAAAAGGTCCGGCTTGATACCAAGGACTTCCAGTACCTCTACGCCGACGGCGATGCCCTGGTGTTCATGGACAAGGACAATTACGAGCAGATCAATCTGGCCAAGGACCTGCTCGGCGATGCTGCCGACTTCCTGCAGGACGGGATGGATGTGGTGCTTGAGTTGTGGGACGAGCGTCCGGTCAGCGTTGAGCTTCCGGCCCAGATCGAAGCCATGATCGTCGAAGCCGATGCCGTGGTGAAGGGGCAGACCGCCTCGTCCAGCTTCAAGCCTGCGATCCTTGAT
The DNA here is from genome assembly GCA_031422595.1 of Novosphingobium sp. Taxonomy (GTDB): domain Bacteria; phylum Pseudomonadota; class Alphaproteobacteria; order Sphingomonadales; family Sphingomonadaceae; genus Novosphingobium. Next base: position 370 of record JANPMA010000078.1, read on the forward strand.
AACGGCGTGCGGGTGATGGTGCCACCGCATATCGCCAGCGGAACCCGGATCGTGGTTGACGTGTACGAGCGCACCTACGTCGGCAAGGCGGACTGAGACACACCATGGCAGTCATTTCCGGCCTCATTCGCGTGATGGAAAAGGCCGCCCGCAAGGCGGGTGGCCGCTTGCGCCGCGATTTCGGCGAGATCGAGCATCTGCAGGTCTCGAAGAAGGGCCCAGCGGACTTCGTCTCCAAGGCCGATCAGCACGCCGAACGCACCATCTGGGACGAGTTGCGCGCCGCGCGGCCGGACTGGGGCTTTCTGATGGAAGAGGGCGGTGAGATCCCAGGCGAGGCAGGCAAGCCGCGCTTCATCGTCGATCCGCTCGACGGGACCAGCAACTTCCTTCACGGCATCCCGCATTTCGCGGTTTCGATCGCCGCGCAGGAACCCAAGCTCGACGGCTCGGGCTGGGGTGATGTGATCGCAGCGGTTGTCTATCAGCCGGTGACCGACGAGACCTATTGGGCCGAAAAGACCCGCGGCGCCTGGCTGCACGACCGGCGGCTGCGGGTCTCGGGGCGGCGGCACCTCGATGAAAGCCTGATCGCCACCGGCATTCCCTTCGCCGGGCGCGGCGACAGCGCCGAATGGTCCAAGATCTATGCTGCGCTGGCCCCGCAGGTCGCTGGCATCCGCCGCTTCGGTGCGGCCAGCCTCGACCTCGCCTGGGTCGCGGCCGGACGTTACGAGGGCTTCTGGGAAAGCGAGCTGGCACCGTGGGATACCGCCGCAGGCTGCCTGCTGGTGCGCGAGGCCGGCGGCTTCGTCACCGACTGGCGCGGAATTTCGCAGCAGGTTTGTGACAAGCAGGTGCTGGCCGGCAACGATGCCTTGCATTCGAGGCTGCACAAGATATTGGCGAACACGCTGAAGGGTGGTTAGGAACTGCCCATTCGCATGCCCCTGTGGCGGAATGGTAGACGCGAACGACTCAAAATCGTTTGTCGCAAGACGTGCCCGTTCGAGTCGGGCCAGGGGCACCAGCCGCAAGTTCGTGTCGGCAGCTTGCGTGAAGGCGTCGCCGCGATAAGGTGCGGCGGATGATCAAGCCCGCCCTGTCCGCCGCCGTTCTCGCCACGGCCCTGCTCTCACCGCCAGCCTCTGCCGATGCGCTGCGCGACCAGGTCGCGGCGGACATGCCCAGCCTCATGGCGATCTATCGCGACTTGCACGCCAACCCGGAACTGTCGTTCGCCGAAGTCCGCTCGGCCAAGATCATGACCGACGCGGCGCGCAAAGCCGGATTTACCGTCACCGAGAAAGTCGGCAAGACCGGCGTCGTCGCGGTGCTGAAAAACGGCGCCGGCCCGACCGTGCTGATCCGCGCCGACATGGACGCGCTGCCGGTGACCGAGCAGACCGGGCTGGCGTTCGCCTCCAAGGTGCGTGCGACGTCCGCTGCCGGGGTCGAAAGCGGAGTGATGCACGCCTGCGGGCACGACACCCACATGGCGGGGTGGATCGGGGCTGCCCGGACTCTCGCTGCCAACCGCGACAAGTGGACGGGTACGCTGGTGATGATCGGCCAGCCCGCCGAGGAGATCATATCCGGCGCCGATGCCATGCTGGCCGACGGCTTGTTCACGCGGTTTCCCAAACCCGACTATGCTCTGGCGTTTCACGACACCGCCGACCTGCCATCGGGGGCGATCGGGGTGAAGCCGGGTTTTGCGCTGGCCAACGTCGACAGCGTTGACATCACCATCAAGGGACTGGGCGGCCACGGCGCCTACCCCCACACCACCAAGGATCCGATCGTGCTGGCCAGCGCGATCGTGATGCGGCTGCAGACGCTGGTCAGCCGCGAAGCGAGCCCGTTCGATCCGTCGGTGGTCACCGTGGGCAGCTTTCACGGCGGGGCGAAGCACAACATCATTCCCGACGAGGTGAAGCTGCAACTGACCGTGCGCAGCTATACCGAAGCATCACGCAAGTTGCTGCTCGACGGGATCAGGCGGATCGCTGCCGGCGAAGCGCAGACCGCCGGGATGCCGACCGATCGGATGCCGCAGGTGGTGGTCGATCCCAACGCCGGACTCGCGACCTGGAACACCCCCGATTTCGCCGAG
>JANPMA010000079.1:0-3357 GCA_031422595.1 Novosphingobium sp.
CTGCTGGGGCTGGCAGCGCTGGTCTTTGCCGCGCTGTGGTGGTGGACCGCGCCGCCGCAGGTTCCGGCCTTTGCCGACCTCAAGCGGCAGTGGAAATCGAGCGAAGCCTGGCTCCACGCCCGCGACGGCAGCCTGCTCAGCGAAGTCCGGGTCGATTTTGCGCAGCGGCGGCTGGCCTGGACCCCGCTGGCCGAGGTCAGCCCGGCGCTGGGCCGGGACGTGATCGCAATCGAGGACCACCGCTTCCTCAGCCACGGCGGGGTCGATTGGCTGGCCATGGCGGGCTCAATGCGCGATGGCTTCCAGGGCAAGCGGCGGCGCGGGGCTTCGACCCTGACGATGCAGACCGCGGCTTTCCTGTGGCCCGATATCGGCCGTCCCGGCGCACGCGGCTGGCTCGACAAGCTGCGTCAGATCCGCACCGCCTGGGCGCTCGAAGGGCAGTGGAGCAAGCCCCAAATCCTCGAGGCCTACCTCAACCTGGCGCCGTTCCGGGGTGAGAACCAGGGGGTCGGCGCGGGTTCGCTGGCGCTGTTCGGCAAACGCCCGATGGCGCTTGATCCGCGTGAGGCGGCGGTGATGGCGGCCTTGCTGCGCAACCCCGCGGCCCGGCCTGACACTGTTGCCGCGCGGGCCTGCCGGTTGATGCAGCCGGCCGATTGTCCGGCGCTGCAAGTGCTGGCCGAAGCCGCGGCCGGGACCGGCAACCTCAAGGCGCTGAATCGCGGTCTGGCCCCCCACCTGGCCGCGCGGCTGCTGACCGAGCCGGGGATGAAAGTGACTGCCACGATCGATCCGGCGGTGCAGACGCTGGCGGCCTCGGCGCTGCAGCACCAGCTCCAGGGGCTTGGGTCCACCCGCGCGCGCGACGGCGCGGTGGTGGTGCTCGATAACCAGAGCGGCGAAGTGCTGGCCTATGTCGGCGGGGTCGGGCTGGGTTCGACCGCGGCCTCGGTCGATGGCGCTTCGGCCCCGCGCCAGGCCGGATCGACGCTCAAACCGCACCTCTATGCCCAGCTGATCGAGCGCAAATGGCTGACCGCCGCCTCGATCCTTGAGGATTCGCCGGTCCAGCTCGATACCGCCTCGGGGCTCTATGTGCCGCGCAACTACGATAATGCCTTCATGGGCCAGGTCTCGGTGCGCCGGGCCTTGGCCAACTCGCTCAATGTGCCTGCAGTGCGTGCGCTGCTGCTCGACGGGGTGCAGGACTTCCGCGACCGGCTGGCCGATCTTGGCTATGGCGGGCTTGAGGCCGACGGATCGTACTATGGCTTCAGCCTGGCGCTGGGCTCGGCCGAGGTGACCCTGCTCGAACAGGCCAATGCCTTTCGCACGCTGGCCAACCTCGGGCGCTGGACCCCGATCCGGATCAAGGCCGACGATCCGGCGGGCGATGCGCGCCAGGTGATCGATCCCGGTGCGGCCTGGATTGTCGGGGACATGCTGTCCGACGCTTCGGCCCGGGCCAGCACCTTTGGCACCGATTCGGCGCTCAGGCTGCCGTTCTGGGCGGCGGCCAAGACTGGCACTTCAAAAGCGATGCGCGACAACTGGTGCATCGGCTATTCGGACCGCTTCACCGTCGCGGTCTGGGTCGGCAATTTGGAGGGCGATCCGATGCGCGCGGTTTCGGGCACCAGCGGTGCGGCCCCGGTCTGGCGCGATGTGATGATCGCGCTGCACCAGGGCAAGGGCGGCCAGCAGCCGCCTCGCCCTGAAAGCGTCACCGCCGCGCCGGTCAGCTTCGCGACCGGGCGTGAACCGCAGCGTAGCGAATGGTTCCTGGCTGGCACCGCGCAAGCGACCATGGCCGAGGCCCCCGCCTTCGCCCGCCGCCCGCGGATCACCAACCCGGTCTCGGGCGCGGTCTATGCCCGCGATCCCGATATTCCGCCCGATCGCCAGTCGATCGGGGTGCACATCAGCGGCAATCCGGGCGACCTCAGCCTGACGCTCGACGGCCGCCCGCTACCCGGCGGCGCTGGCGGCTTCCAGATCCCGATGATCCCGGGCAGCCACTTGCTGGCATTGACCGATGCCAGCGGGCGCAAGCTCGACCAGGTGCGCTTTACGGTGCGTTGAACAAGGCCCATTCGGTGCGCCACTGAAAAAATGTGCGCAATCAGCCGCTAGCGGATAATTTCTCCAATTATTGGGCCGAGCGTCCGCGTATAGGGTTGCCTCCCCTCTCCGTTCCTCGGATCGGGGCGACCGCTGGCTCCTGCGACCCGGCTGGCGGTCACACTCTTGCCGGAAGCGTGCCCAAGCACGCTTCCGGCATTTCCTTTTGCGGGGAAAAGGCCGTCGCCGTTCAGCTTGTGTTGCAGCGCAATACTTGAAGAGTGCCGGCGAACAGGGCAATAATGGCGCCAGGCCGGGCAGAACAGTCTGGCGCAAATTCCGGAGTTTTGGGCGATGACGATCAGGGGCTTGGCGATTGGCGGCACGGGGCTGGCGGCGCTCTTGGCATCGGTTACGGCTTGGGCTGCTGCTCAGCCGCAGAACATCCTGCCCCAGCCTTCGCCAACGCCCAGCGCGCCGGCCGCGCCGGTGCCCAGTGCTTCACCGACGATCGCCGCTCAGGCGGTGATCGACGAGCCGGTGATCAGCTGGGACAAGGCCGACGCCCAGGCGCTGCTGGGGGTGATCGGCGGGATCGATTCCGAAGGCCTGATTCCGGCCGATTATGAGCCCGAGAAGCTGCGCGCCGCGATTTCCGACGGCGACCAGGCCGCGCTCGACGCCCAGGCCAGCAAGAGCTTCGCCTGGCTGGTCGAGGACTTGCGCGACGGGCGCACCCGGATGAATTCGCGTGAACAGTGGTTCGTGGTCGATACCGATCTCGATACCAACCCGACATCGGCGCTGATGGCGCGCGCGCTGGCCGATCACGATGTTCCGGGCACGGTTTCGGCCTTGATGCCGACCGTGCCGGACTATGCCGCGCTGAAGGCGCTGCTGGCGGTGACCCCGGCAACCGACAAGGCCAAGCGTACGCTGATCCGCATCAACATGGACCGTTGGCGCTGGCTGCCGCGCGAACTGGGCAAGTATTACCTGCTGACCAATGTCCCCGAATTCCAGCTGCGCCTGACGGTCGACAACTCGATCATCCGTTCGTACCGCACGATCGTCGGCAAGGTCGGCAAGACCGCCACGCCGCAGCTCGCCTCGCTGGTCAGGGGCGTGGTCTTCAACCCGACCTGGACCGTGCCGCAGTCGATCGTGGTTGGCGAAGGGTTGGGGGCCCGGCTCTATGGCAACCCGGCCTCGGCCGCGCGGCAGGGCTACAAGGTGACCAAGGCCAAGAACGGCGTGATCACCGTGGTCCAGCAGCCCGGGCCAGGCAATTCG
>JANPMA010000080.1:0-2351 GCA_031422595.1 Novosphingobium sp.
ACCTGCGGCGGTCAGGCGACGATCCCGATCGTCGCGGCGGTGAACCGCGTCGCCAAGGTCCACTACGGCGAGATTGTCGCCTCGATCGCGTCGAAAAGCGCCGGTCCCGGCACCCGCGCCAATATCGACGAGTTCACAGAAACGACGAGCCAGGCCATCGTCGATGTCGGCGGGGCGACGCGCGGCAAGGCAATCATCGTGCTCAACCCGGCCGAGCCGCCGCTGATCATGCGCGATACCGTCTATTGCCTGTGCGACGAGGCTGACCAAGACACCATCCGCCAGAGCATCGAGGCGATGGTCGAGGAGGTGAAAACCTACGTCCCCGGCTACCGGCTGAAGCAGGCGGTGCAGTTCGAGCATATCGGATCCAATCGCCCGCTGCACATTCCCGAGATGGCCGAAACCGGAAAGACCGAGTTCACCGGGTTGAAGGTTTCGGTGTTCCTCGAAGTCGAAGGCGCGGCGCATTATCTGCCCGCCTATGCCGGCAATCTCGACATCATGACCTCGGCAGCCCTGCGCACAGCTGAACGTATTGCCGAAAGGATGGCAGCGTGACTTTTGATCCGACCCAGACAAAGCTCTATATCCAGGACGTCACCCTGCGCGACGGGATGCATGCGATCCGTCATCAATATGGCCTCGATCACGTACAGGCGATTGCCCGCGCGCTCGACCGGGCCAAGGTCGATGCCATCGAAGTCGCGCATGGCGATGGCCTCCAAGGCTCCAGCTTCAACTACGGTTTCGGCGCGCATACCGACTGGGACTGGATCGGCGCGGTTGCCGAAGTGCTCGAACACTCCGTGCTCACCACCCTGCTGCTCCCCGGCATTGGCACCGTGCATGACCTCAAGCATGCCTATGAGCTGGGGGTCCGCTCGGTCCGCATCGCAACGCATTGCACCGAAGCCGACGTCTCCAAACAACACATCGAAGCGGCCCGCAATCTGGGCATGGACGTCTCCGGCTTCCTGATGATGAGCCACATGTCGGAACCGGACGCGCTCGCCCGGCAGGCCTTGCTGATGGAAAGCTACGGCGCGCACTGTGTCTATGTCACCGACAGCGGCGGTGCGATGAACATGGATGAATATGCCGCACGCTGTCAGGCTTACGACCGGGTGCTCAAACCCGAAACCCAGCGCGGCGTCCACGCCCATCACAACCTGTCGCTGGGCGTCGCCAACTCGATTGTCGCGGTGCAGAACGGTGCGATCCGGGTCGACGCCAGCCTCGCCGGGATGGGCGCAGGCGCGGGCAATGCCCCGCTCGAAGTGTTCATTGCCGCAGCTGATCGCTATGGCTGGAACCATGGCTGCGATCTGTTTGCCCTGATGGATGCTGCGGAGGAACTGGTCCGCCCGTTGCAGGATCGACCGGTGCGGGTCGATCGCGAAACGCTGACGCTGGGCTATGCCGGGGTCTACTCCAGCTTTCTGCGTCATGCCGAAAAGGCAGCCGAGGAACATGGCCTCGATACCCGCGCGATCCTGGTGGAACTGGGCCGACGCAAGATGGTCGGCGGGCAGGAAGACATGATTGTCGATGTCGCGCTGGACATGGTTCGCGCCAATGGCTGATCGCAGCGCAGCAGAAGTATTGCTGGCCAAGATGCGCTTGCCAGTGATCGCGGCACCGATGTTTCTCATTTCCGGTCCCGATCTCGTGATTGCGGCGGCGCACGCTGGAATCATCGGTGCGTTCCCTGCGCCGAACGCGCGCACGATCGAGCAGCTGGCCGATTGGCTGGCGCGGATTGAACTGGAGCTTGAAGCTGGGGGGCATGCCGGGATGTGGGCGATCAATATGATCGTCCATCAGACCTATGAACGTTTCGATGCGGAACTTGATCTGATATGCAAGCATCGGCCGTCAATCGTCGTCACCGCACTGGGCAGTCCGGCGCGGGTTCGTGATCGGGTTCATGGCTATGGCGGGCAAGTTTACGCCGATGTCATCACTCCGGATCAGGCTCGAAAGTCGATTGACGCCGGCGCCGATGGGCTGGTTCTGGTTGCGACTGGCGCTGGTGGCCATACTGGCCGCTACAGCGCCTTCGCCTTCGTCGAGGAGGTTCGGCGCTTCTGGCCCGGCCCGCTTGTGCTCGGTGGTGCGATCGGCAGCGCGCGCGGCATTCGCGCTGCGCTCGATCTCGGCGCAGATTTTGCTTATGTCGGGACGCGCTTCATCGCCGCGCCGGAAAGCCTTGTGACAGCCGAGAATCGGGCAATGCTGATACAGTCAACGATGGCCGATATTGTCACAACTCAAGCGGTCACAGGAATAGCCTCGAACTGGATGCGGGACAGCCTCGAAGCAGCAGGCTTTACCCCCGAAAGCCTGGA
>JANPMA010000081.1:0-2505 GCA_031422595.1 Novosphingobium sp.
ATCGCGGTCTTGACCAAGGGCGAGTTGGCCACGCTGAGGCCGACTTTGCGGGCGCTCTCATCGCTGACCGCGCCACTGACGGTGACTGCGATGAATTTCTGCGCGCCTTCGCCGTCGCGAACCACCAAGTGGGCAAGCTGGCGGCACACATCCTCCAGCGCGGCGGCAAAGGCATCGGCGCCGGGGCTGTCAAAGCCGGTGAGCGGTTCGTTCCCCGCCGCGCCGGTGGCGAAGGCCAGCACGGTGTCGCTGGTCGAGGTGTCGCTGTCGACCGTGATGCAGCTGAAAGTGTGGCTATTGGATGCGCTCAGCAGGTCCTGCAGGAAGGCGGGGGCAATCGCACAATCGGTGAAAATGTAGCCCAGCATGGTCGCCATGTCGGGCGCAATCATGCCGCTGCCCTTGATGATCGCGTTCAGCGTCACGGTCTTGCCGCCGACCACTGCCTGGGCTGCCGCGCCCTTGGCAAAAGTATCGGTGGTGCCGATGGTATTGGCGGCCTCTTCCCAGCTGCAGGCCTCGGCAGTGAGTGCGGCCCGCACCCCGATCTCGGCCTTGTCCTTTGGCAGCGGCACGCCGATCACCCCGGTCGAGGAAACGAAGATCTGCTCCTGCGCGCAGCCAAGGTGGCCTGCCACTTGCGCCATGATTCCCACAACCGCCTCGCGCCCGCGATAGCCGGTGAAGGCGTTGGAGTTCCCGGCATTGACCACCAGTGCCCGCGCGTGGCCTTGGCTGACGTTGGCTCGGCCCAGCTCGACCTCGCTTGAGCAGCAGACGTTGCGGGTGAACACCCCGTCGACTGCGGTGCCCTCGGCCAACTCGACATAGGTCAGGTCGCAGCGTTCCTGTCCCTTGGCCCAATCCTTGTAACCAGCCCGCGCCACACGCAGCGTCACCCCGCCGATCGCAGGCATCGCGGGGAAAGGGCGGGCGAGGGGGGAAACAGGATGGGCCATGGGCCAGCGCCTTAGGATTCGCTGGCCCGGTGAGCAAGACCCTTGCTGGCCGGGGTTACTTCCCCAACCCGATCAGCGCATAGGGCGCGATCGGGTTGTGGCCCGAGATGTCCCAATCGAGCTGCTTGCCGGTCGGCACGGCCTTGGCACCCTTTTCGGTGTTGTTGGCCAGGATCACTCCGTCGGTGGTCAGCGTGAAGGTGCCATTGGCCATCGGGAACTGCGGCAGCTCTCCGTCGGGGCCTTTGGGCATCCGCGATTGGGCGGCGGTCTGCACCGCATTGCCCATCGGCATGCCCAGTGAGGCGGCCTGCATGATCGGAGAATCGATCCGCACTTCGCCATTGGCGCGCCGGTTGGCGACCAGGAACGGCATCATTCCGGGCATCTTCTCGATCGAGGGGAAGGCCATGTCGTAGTCGAGACGGCCGCTGATCGCGACATCGACTTCGTAAGTGCCGTTGCCTTTGTAGATCACGCTTTTCCAGCCGTTCTGCCCGCGCATCCGCACCGCCAGTTCTTCGGCCGCCTTGGGATCGTTGGGGTCGATCCCGCCGAACATCTGCTTGAAAGTCTCAAGCTCCTCGGCCTTCTTGGCAGCCTTTGTCTTCTGCTCGGCGTCCCAGGCTTCCTTCTGCGTTGCGAGCTCGGCCTTGGTGCAGGGGCGTTCGGTTTCCTCGTCATCCTTGTAACAAGGGGCAGCCTCGAACGGCTTGGGCTTTTCCGCGGCCATGATGATCTGGGCCAGCTTGGAGAGGCCAATCACCAGCATTTCACCCTTGTAGGTGTAAGTGAAAGTGCCGTCCTTGCGCAGGTCGAGCGTCGCAGCGAATTTGCCAGGCATCACGAAGCAGGCAGCCACGGCCAGCGAAAGCAGCACGGCAAGCCCCGCGGCGGCAGCGCGGCGCAGGTTGGGCATCTGGTTCATCGGGCAATCCCCTGTCAGGCGCGCGTGGCGATGGCGTAGAGCGCGATCGCCGCGGCATTGGAAACGTTGAGGCTTTCTATCGCGCTTGAAATCGGCAGTCGAGCCAATGCATCGCAGTGCTGCACAATATTGTGGCGCATGCCTTCGCCCTCGGCCCCCAGCACCAGCGCGACCGGCCCTGCGGGCAAGGCTTCGGCCAGGGCAGTGGGGCCATCGCCGTCGAGCCCGATCCGCCAGTACCCGGCCTCGGCAATCTCGTCGAGCGCGCGGGCCAGGTTGACCACCCGCACCCATGGCACCACTTCCAATGCGCCCGAGGCGCTCTTGGCGAGCGTGCCCGATTCGGGCGGAGCATGGCGGTCTTGCGTGATGATCGCGGCGGCATTGAAGGCCGCGGCCGAGCGCAGGATCGCGCCGACGTTGTGCGGATCGGTGACCTGATCGAGCACCAGCAGCGGGCGCGAGGGATCGGAACCAATGACTTCTTCGAGGAACACGTCCTCGAGCGCATCGCAATCGAGCACCAGCCCCTGATGCGGCGCATCGCGGGTGACCAGTCGGCCAAGGTCGGCCGGGGAGGCCCATTCGACCGGGAAATTTTCAGGTAGCTCGCCATTG
>JANPMA010000082.1:0-6943 GCA_031422595.1 Novosphingobium sp.
TGACATTGGTATTGCCGTTGTCGATCGCCAGCAACATGGCGGTCTCCTTATGCCAGGCGGACTTCGCCCGCGTGAATGGTCCGCGTCGTGCCGTCTGCAAGCCGCAGTTGCAAGGCTCCATCGCTGGCGAGGCCTGCGAATATGCCCTGAAGCGGCGTTTCGCCGGGTTCACCGACCGTCAGCGGAGTACCCGGTGGATGCGCGGCGGCTTGCCAGCGGCGCAGCAGCGGGCCGAGCCCGAAGGAGCGCCAGCGTTCGAGTTCGGCAGCGAAGTGCCGCGCCAGGCTGGCGGCGAACAGGTCACGGTCAGGTGCGGGGCCGAACGCGGAGAGCGCAATTGTCTCGCGTCCTTCCACCTCGGGGGCCTGCGCCAGATTAACGCCGATCCCTACGATCACCCCTGCTCCGGCCCCTTCCAGCAGAATTCCGCACAATTTCGCACCGCCGATCAGCAGATCGTTGGGCCATTTGAGTGTAGCCACACTGGGCGGCGGGATCAGCGGGGAAACAGCTTCATGCACCGCCATGCCGGCCACCAGCGCCAAAGTGGCGACGGCCGGATCGTCCGCCCCGGGCCAGACCACGGTCGAGCCCATGAAATTGCCGGTGCCGTCGAACCAGGTCCGCCCTTGCCGCCCGCGCCCTGCGCTTTGCCGGTCGGTGACCAGCCAGTCGCCCTCGGCCACGCGCTCAGCCGCGGCGATCCGCGACGCAAGATCGGCGTTGGTCGATCCGGTTGCGGGAACGGTATGGATCAAGCGGCCGGGAACAGGATGCTTGCCGCGACTGCCGCCAGCGCGGGCAGACACTTAATCAGGTAACCCAGCGGCGAGATGAACAGCACGCAAGTGGCCAGCAGCCATTCGTGCGCCATGTCGCTGCGACCAGTGGCCTTGTCCACGGGTTCGTCGAAGTACATCACCTTGACGACCTTGAGGTAATAGAACGCCCCGATCACACTGGCCGCGATACCCAGTGCGGCGAGCGGCACCATCCCGGCCCCCACCACCGCCTGAAACACCACGAACTTGCCCCAGAACCCCAGAAACGGCGGAATGCCAGCCAGGCTGAACATCACCATGGCGAGCCCCGCTGCCAGCAGCGGCCGGGTCCGCGACAGACCGGCGATGTCGGCGATGGCCTCGATGTGATTGCCCTCGGCATCCTTGAGCATCAGCACGGCAACAAACCCGCCCAGCGTCATCGCGACATAGACCGCCAGGTAGAACAGCATCGCCGAAGCGCCCTCGGGCGTTCCGGCGGCAAGACCGAGCAGGATGAAGCCGACGTTGTTGATCGAGGAATAGGCCAGCAGGCGCTTGATGTTGCCCTGTCCGATCGCGCCCAGTGCGCCCACCACGATCGAGGCGACGGCGGCGAAGATCACGATCTGCTGCCAGGCGGCGGCCTGCGGTCCGAAAGCCTCCAGCGCGACCCGCATGGTCAGCGCCAGTGCGGCAACTTTTGGGGCCGAGGCGAACAGGGTGGTCACCGGGGTCGGCGCGCCTTCATAGACATCGGGCGTCCACATGTGGAACGGCACCGCACTGATCTTGAAGGCCAGGCCGGCCAGAATGAAAGTCAGCCCGAACAGCGCGCCCTTGGACACCGTGCCGCCAGACAGCGCCGCCGAGATCCCGGCGAAATCGGTGGTGCCGGTGAAGCCATAGGTCAGACTCATCCCGAACAGCAGGATCCCGCTGGCCAGCGCGCCCAGCACGAAATACTTGAGGCCCGCTTCGGCCGAACGCTCATCCGGTTTGAGGAAGGCAGCCAGCACATAGGCGGCGAGCGAGTTGAGTTCGAGCCCGATGTACAGCGTCAGCAGGTTCGTGGCTGAAACCATGATCCCCATGCCCAGCACCGCGAACAGCACCAGCACCGGATATTCGGGGCGATAGGCGCGGTACTTTTCGAAAAAGGCCGGGGCGACCAGCAGCGATGCTCCCGCTGCGATATAGATCAGCAGCTTGGCGAAGGCGGCGAAGGCATCACCGCTGAACAGTCCGCCAAAGGCCAAAGCCGCATCGCCGCGCACCCCCTGCAACAGCACCGGCGCGGTCATGACGGCGGCGATGAACAGCGTCAGGATCGACAGCCAGGTGACCGCGCGCGCATCGCGGCGGGTCTGGCCCCAGGCCGAAGCGACCAGCAGGACGATCGCCGATACGCTCAGCAGTTCTTCCGGCGCAACGATGCGCAGTGACTGTGCCCAGTCCATCACTGCGCCTCCCCGTGCTCGGCGGGTTGGGTTGCGGTAACCGGCTTGCCCGCTGTCAGCTGGGCGTCGCCTGCCGGTTTGCTGGCGGCCAGGCGCGCTTCGAGCGCGTGGATATCGTTTCGCATCGGAGCCATAAAGCTTTCGGGATAGACCCCCATCCACAGCACCACTGCGGCAATCGGGGCGAGCATGAACCATTCGCGCGGGCTGAGATCGGGCATGGCGGCGGCATCGGCGTTCTTCTGGTCGCCAAACGCGATCCGGCGGTAGAGGTAGAGCATGTAGCCCGCCCCCAGGATCACCCCGGTACCAGCGACGAAGGCGACCAGGCTCGATTGCTGGTAGATCCCCGTAAGGGCCAGGAATTCACCCACGAAGCCGCTGGTTCCAGGCAGGCCGACCGAGGCCATAGTGAACAGCATGAAGAACAGTGCATAGTTGGGCATGTTGATCGACAGACCGCCATAGCGGTCGATCTCACGCGTGTGCAGCCGGTCGTAGATCACGCCCACGCTGAGGAATAGCGCGCCCGAGACGAGCCCGTGGCTGAGCATCACGATCATCGAGCCTTCCAGCCCCTGGGTGTTGAAGGCAAACAGCCCGACCGTGACGATCGCCATGTGCGCGACCGAGGAATAGGCGATCAGCTTTTTCATGTCGTGCTGGACCAGCGCGATCAGCGAGGTGACCACCACCGCAATCATTGACAGCCAATAGATCAGCCAGGCAAAATCGGCACTGGCCTGCGGGAACATCGGCAGCGAGAAGCGGATGAAGCCGTAGCCGCCCATCTTGAGCAGCACGCCCGCCAGGATCACCGAACCGGCGGTGGGTGCCTGAACGTGGGCATCGGGCAACCAGGTGTGGACCGGCCACATCGGCATCTTGACCGCAAAGCTGGCGAAGAAGGCCAGCCACAGCCACTTCTGCGCTTCGGGCGCGAAATCATAAGCCATCAGCGTCGGGATATCGGTGGTGCCGGCATCTTTGGCCATCCAGATCATCGCGATCAGCATCAGCACCGAGCCGAGCAGGGTGTAGAGGAAGAACTTGTAGCTGGCGTAGATCCGCTCTGCCCCGCCCCAGACGCCGATGATCAGGTACATCGGGATCAGCCCGGCTTCGAAGAAGATGTAGAACAGGAACAGGTCCTGCGCCGCAAAGACGCCGATCATCAGCGTTTCCATCACCAGGAAAGCGGCCATATATTCGCCGACGCGCTTGTCGATCGAGTGGCTGGCCAGGATGCAGATCGGCATCAGGAACACCGACAGTTCGATCAGCAACAGTGCGATCCCGTCGATCCCCAGCTTCCAGGCGAACCCCGAAAACAGCGGCTTGCTCTCCTGAAACTGCCACTGCGCGCCGCCGATGTCGAACTGGCACCACAGCACAATGCCCAGCGCGAAATCGATCAGTGTCGCGGCCAGGGCCACGGTGCGCGCCGTCCTGGCATCGACCGCAAGGCAGATGAACCCGGCCACCAGTGGCACGGCCAGCATCAGCGAAAGGATGGGAAAGCCGTCCATATCAGTGCCACAATACCCAGGTGATTGCCGCGGTCAGGCCCACAAGCATGACCAGCGCATAGGAATAGAGGAAGCCCGTCTGGAGCTTGCTGGCGATGCGGCTGCCCTGGGCCACGACCCAGGCCGAGCCGTTGGGGCCAAAGCGGTCGATCAGGCCGATGTCGCCCAGCTTCCAGAACTTGTCCCCCAGCCAGAAGGCGGGACGGACGAAAAGGTGCTCGTAAAGCTCGTCGAAGTACCACTTGTTGTGAACGAAGGTGTAGATCGGCTTGATCGCGTTTGCGAACCTGGCCGGAAGGCCCGGATTCCTGATATAGCCATACCAGGCCACTGCCAGACCCGTGATCATCACGCCAAATGGCGCCCATTTCACCCAGGTCGGCACTTCGTGCATGTGGTGGACCAGTTCGGCGCTGAAGGCCACGCTGCCCTGCCAGAAATGCCCGCCACCCTCGCTGATGAACTGGTGGTGGAACAGCCAGCCCGCGATCAGTGCCCCCAGGCTGAGCGCGCCCAGCGGGATCAGCATCGAAAGCGGGCTTTCGTGCGGGTGATAGCCGGCAGTGCCGTCCTCATGCTTGGCGTCGTGCTTGGCCTGGTCGCCGTGGCCGTGATGATCGTCGTGCACGGCATGCTGGATATGTTCGGACTGGTCCCAGCGCGGCTTGCCGAAAAAGGTCAGGAAGATCAGTCGCCACGAATAGAAACTGGTCAGCAGCGCCGCCCCCAGCCCCATCCAGAACCCGAACATGCCGATTCCGGTATGCGCGCCGAACGCCGCTTCGAGGATCGCATCCTTCGAATAGAACCCGGCAAAGCCGAACAGGCCGACCACGCCCACCCCGGTGATCGCCAGGGTGCCGATGGTCATCGCCCAGAAGGTCAGCGGGATGTGCTTACGAAGCCCGCCGTAATAGCGCATGTCCTGCTCGTGGTGCATCGCGTGGATCACGCTGCCCGCGCCCAGGAACAGCAGCGCCTTGAAAAAGGCGTGGGTGAACAAGTGGAACATCGCTGCACCCGGCGCGCCGACACCGGCCGCGACGAACATGTAGCCCAGCTGCGAACAGGTGGAGTAGGCGATCACCCGCTTGATATCCCATTGGGTGGTGCCGATCGTCGCGGCGAAGAACAGCGTCGCGGCGCCCACCGCGGTTACCACCGCCATCGCGGTGGGGCTGGCCGCGAACATCGGTGAAAGCCGGCAGACCATGAACACGCCGGCGGTCACCATGGTCGCGGCGTGGATCAGCGCGGAAACCGGGGTCGGTCCTTCCATCGCATCGGGCAGCCAGGTGTGCAGCCCCAACTGCGCCGACTTGCCCATCGCGCCGATGAACAGCAGGATGCACAGGATCGTCATGGTGTCCCATTCGCCGCCGAGGAAATTGAGCGTCGATCCGGCCATTGCGGGCGCGCGGACCAGAATTTCGGGGATCGAGACGGTGTTGAACACCAGGAAGGTGCCAAAGATCCCCAGCATGAAGCCCAGGTCGCCCACGCGGTTGACCACGAAGGCCTTGATCGCGGCGGCGCTGGCGCTGGGCTTTTTGAACCAGAACCCGATCAGCAGGTACGAGGCGAGCCCCACCCCTTCCCAGCCAAAGAACATCTGGACCAGGTTGTCGGCGGTCACCAGCATCAGCATGGCGAAAGTGAACAGGCTGAGATAGGCGAAGAACCGCGGCTGATCCGGGTCTTCGTCCATGTAGCCCCAGCTGTAGAGGTGGACCAAGGCCGAGACCGTGGTCACCACCACCAGCATCACGGCGGTCAGCGCATCGACGCGCAAGGCCCAGTCGAAAGTCAGGCTGCCCGACTGCACCCATTGCAGCACCGGCACGACCTGCACTTCGCCGGTTCCGCCAACGAACGACAGGAAAATCGGCCAACTGAGAGCGCAAGCCATAAGCAGTGCGCCAGTGGTCAGCACCTTGACCACGGTGTTGCCCAGCGCCCGGTTGCCCAGCCCGCCGATGATCGCGGCGAGCAGCGGCAGGAAGACGATGAGGAGGATTGAACTCACAGCCTTTCACTCCAATTCCGCTCAGGCTGAGTGCTGAGCTTGTCGAAGCATCGAAGCCCCCTCATTGCGTACGCCCTGTGCATGGCCTTCGACAGGCTCAGGCTGAGCGGGTGTTGTGTGTGTTGCACCGCCCTACCCCTTCATGCGGCTGACATCGTCAACCGCGATTGTTCCGCGGTCGCGGAAATAGAGCACCAGGATCGCCAGACCGATCGCCGCTTCGCCCGCGGCGACGGTCAGCACGAACATCGCGAAGACCTGTCCGGTCAGGTCGTTCAGGAAAGCGCTGAAGGCGACCAGGTTGATGTTCACCGCCAGCAGGATCAGCTCGATCGCCATCAGGATGGTGATCACGTTCTTGCGGTTGAGAAAAATCCCCAGCACGCCCAGCACGAACAGGATCGAGCTGACCGTGACATAGTGTTCGATGCCGATAGTCACAGCTTTACCCCCTTGCCCACTTCCGGTGACATATTGACCGTCGCCTCATCCGGGCGCCGCGCATTCTGGCGCGGTACGCTTTGCCCGCGCACGCCCTCGCGCTTGCGGTGGGTCAGCACGATCGCGCCGACCATGGCGACCAGCAGGATGATCCCCGCCGCTTCGAACAGGAACAGGTACTTGCCGTAAAGCAGGTGCCCGATCGCCTCGATATTGCTCATGCCAGAAGGCGTTGCAGCGCTGCCGTCGGCCAGGCCCAGTTTGATTCCGCCCGCGCCCACCGCGCCCAGCCCGAACAGCACTTCGGCCAGCAGCACCCCGGCCAGCGCCAGCCCCAGCGGGAAGTTCTTGATGAACCCGGCGCGCAGCTCGGAGAAATCGATGTTGAGCATCATCACCACGAACAGGAACAGCACCGCGACCGCGCCGACATAAACGATCACCAGCACCATCGCGATGAACTCGGCGCCCAGCAGCACCATCAGTCCAGCGGCGTTGAAGAACGACATAATCAGCCACAGCACCGAATGAACCGGATTGCGGGCCGAAATGACCATGCCGCCTGAGACGATGGTCAAGGCGGCGAACAGGTAGAAGGACAGCGCGGTGATCATCTAGATCCTCCCCGGACCGGGGAGGGGGACCATGCGACGCATGGTGGAGGGGGCCCTCCTCCGGGCGGTAGGTTGCGTGAGGAGGCTGGCCCCCTCCACCACCCCTGCGGGG
>JANPMA010000083.1:0-7161 GCA_031422595.1 Novosphingobium sp.
GATAAGGCGACGTCATGTCGGGCATGTGTTCCAGCCAGCCATGCCGATTCGCGGTCTTGAGCGTCTGACGAAGGCAGACCATTTCCTGATGAAGCGTGCTTCGTGCAGGGGGCTTGCCATTAGCAGCACTCTTCATCCGATGGATTCGATAGTCCTGAATCAAGCCGGGCGTGACCTCCGAAAGCACCTTCGACCCGAAAAAGGGGATCAGGTGCTTCTCTAGGCGTCGCTTGTGACCCGCGACATAGATCGGGCTGCGCTCGCCTTGGGTGATCGCTTCGAACTCATCGAGAAACCGAGTCGCCGCCTGCTTGAACGTCTTGCCTGATTTCAGCTCCCCGGCTTGGGCCTTGCCCTTCAGACCCAGATACCAGTCTTCGGCCACATCTTTGGCCTGCGCCAAACTTTCCTGCTTGGTGCTACCGCGCCGCTGCTTGCCGCCGACGCTCGCCGCGCACTGCCAGAACCGGCTGTTTGGGCGTCGGAAAACCTGCACTTTCCCGCCGAAAACCTGATGGATCGCTGTCACCGCCAACACCTCAAAAAATGGGCTAAATGCGTTAGCTATGCGTTACCATTTAGCGAGGTCAAATTGGGGTAAAAACAACGCAATTACAAGCGTTTTTAGACATTGAAAAACAGTGTGTTGGATTTTAAGTCCCCGCCGTCTACCATTCCGCCACGTCCGCTCCGACCTGAGCCAAACTACACCCAACCCGGTTCGTCAGATAGACGAGAGGCTTCAACAATTCCAGTACGGGGAAGTGAGCCCTTGGCCCAGTTCAATCGCCATTCAGCCGCGCGCGCATTTCCTTGCCGGGTTTGAAATAGGGCACTCTCTTGCCCGGCACGCTGACGCTTTCGCCCGTGCGCGGGTTGCGGCCCTTGCGGGCATCGCGGGTCCGGGTGGAGAAGGCACCGAAGCCGCGCAGCTCAACCCGGCCGCCAGAGGCCAGGCGGGCGGCGATTTCGTCGAAGAAAGTGCCGACGACTTTTTCGATTTCTTCCATGCGCAGCCCGGGATTCTCCTGGGCCAACACCTGTAGCAGTTCGGAACGGATCATTTCACGCCTTTCAGCGGACTGCCCGCGAGCAGTCCGGACCTCGATTGGTAAAAAGCGCGGCGCAGCTTCCGACCCGGTGCAAGCAGCACTGCACAAAGGGGATAGTGCCAAATGCCGCCCCCCAGCGCAATCGAAGAATATGGTAAGACGCTACAATTTTTCGGCGAGCAGGTCTGCCGGCGTGATCCCCAGCCGTTCGATCCGCCGGGAAATCACCGGCCATTCGCGCGAAAGGAAGAGTTCGCGCTCGCTGCGGCGCAGCTTGTCGGCAGCACCACGAGCGACGAACATGCCGACCCCGCGCTGAACCTCGACCAGCCCGTCAAGCTGGAACTGCTGGTAGGCCTTGGCCACGGTCAGCGGGTTGGCACCCTGATCGGCCGCGAAAGCGCGGACCGAGGGCAGCATGGTGCCTTCGCCATAGGTGCCATCGATGATTGCCGCGGCAATGATGTCGCGCAGTTTGAGGTAGACGGGCTTGGAATCGCTCATGGTGCATCAGTGCCATAATACAGCGGGTCAGGCAAGCCAAATGCGCGGGCGTCATCAATACGCAACAAAGCAACAAGCGGCGCGAATTTCGCTTCACTCTGGCGAAATCGCGGCTAGTCTCCCACCCCATGCGGCGGCCGCCACGATTGGCCGCTTTTTGGGATAATACGGGGAGCTATTCATGAAAGATATGGGCCTGTGGCAAGACGCGGACTGGATCGCGGCGATCGCGGTGCTGGTCTTGGCGGTATTCCTGGCGATCGGCGCCAGGGTTGCGGTGCAGAAGGAGCCGGAGTTCGCGGGCCATCCCAAGGGCCTCTACATGCTGTTCTTCGCCGAAATGTGGGAGCGGTTTTCCTACTACGGCATGCGCGCGCTGCTGATATTCTACCTGACCAAGCACTGGCTGTTCGCCGATGGCAAGGCCAACCTGATCTACGGGGCCTACACCAGCCTGGTCTATATCACCCCGGTGCTGGGCGGCTACCTGGCTGACCGCTATCTGGGGCAGCGCAAGGCGGTACTGTTCGGCGGGCTTTTGCTGGCGGCGGGTCACAGTCTGATGGCGGTCGAAGGGACCGGCGGGCAAAGCGACCCCGCGATCAACGTGTTCTGGCTGGCGCTGGCCTTCATCATTGTCGGCTCGGGCTTCTTGAAAGCCAATATCTCGGTGATGGTCGGTCAGCTCTACAAGCTTACCGATGTGCGCCGCGACGGGGCCTATACGATCTTCTACATGGGCATCAACCTGGGTGCGGCAATCGGCACGATCATGGTCGGCTATCTCGGCGAGACAATCGGCTGGGGATACGGCTTCGGTCTGGCCGGGGTCGGGATGCTGCTCGGGCTGGCGGTGTTCGTGCTGGGCAAGGGCGCACTCAACGGGGCCGGTGAAGCGCCGGAGCCGCTAAGCTCGTCGCGCGAATGGACGCTTTACGGAATCGGCCTCGCGGCGGTTGGTGTGATCTGGGCGTTGGTCCAGTATCAAGACGTTATTCAGTCGTTGCTGGTTGTCTCGGGCATCGCGTTGCTGGGTTATGTGCTCTACGAAAGCTTCAAGCTGCCCAAAGAACCGCGCGAGCGAATGTTCGCGATCCTGTTTTTGATCGCGCTCAACCCGCTTTTCTGGGGGTTGTTCGAGCAGGCCGGCGGCTCGATGAGCTTGTTTACCGATCGCTTCGTCGATCGCGGCGGGGTTCCGGCTTCGCTGTTCCAGTCAATCAACCCGATCATCATCATCCTGATCGCTCCGCTGTTTGCCGCGCTGTGGCAATGGCTGGGCAGGCGCGGCCAGGATCCTTCGGCTCCGGCCAAATTCGGGCTAGCGCTGGCGCAGATGGGATTCGCCAATCTGGTGCTGGTCTGGGGGGCGGAAGCATACGGGGTCGCCGCGATGACACCGGTTCTGCTGGTCTTCGCTTATTATTTCTTCGCTACCACGGCCGAGCTCTGCCTCTCACCGGTCGGCCTTTCGGCAATGAACCGGCTGGCACCCAGCTTCATGGCCTCGCTGATTATGGGGGCGTGGTTCTATATGACTGCAGTCGGCAACTTCGTCGCGGGCAAGATTGGCGAGGCGACTGGCGGGCATGACGGCCAGATGACCAAACAGGGCCTGCTCGACATCTACGAGCTGTTCGGCTGGATTGCGGTTGGCGTCGCGGTGGTCGTCCTGTTGCTCAGCCCGATCGTCAAGCGCTGGATGCACCTCGACACGCTCGAGGATCGCGCCGAGCCCAAGGCGAAGTAGCGGCCATGAAAAGTCCGCGCCGCGCGCTGCTGACCGCCGCCGCAATGGCCCTGGTGCTGACCGGCACCGGGGCCGGGGCGGCCAGGGATGACAAAAAGAAGGACAGCGCTGCGGTGAAGGCGGCGCGGGACTTCAACAAGGACCCCTATCCTTCTACCTACAAGCCCTATCCGGGCCGCGTCACGGTGATCACCGGGGCGACCGTGTTCGACGGAACCGGCAAGCGGATCGAGGGCGGCGTGGTGCTGCTCAGGGACGGCAAGATCGCGGCGGTTGCGGGCAGCATGACCGACCTTGACCTGCCGGCCGATGCAGTGCGGATCGACGGGACCGGCAAGTTCGTCACCCCCGGGATCATCGATGCCCACAGCCACCTGGGTGACTATCCCAGCCCCGGAGTCGAAGCGCATTCGGATGGCAACGAAATGACCAATCCGACCACTCCCAATGTCTGGGCAGAACATTCGGTCTGGCCGCAGGATCCGGGGTTCAGCCGGGCCATGGCCAATGGCGGGATCACCGCGCTGATGGTGCTGCCCGGATCGGGCAACCTTATGGGCGGGCGCGGGGTGGTGCTCAAGAATGTGCCGGCGCGGACCGTGCAGGGGATGAAATTTCCCGGCGCGCCTTACAGCCTCAAGATGGCTTGCGGCGAAAATCCCAAGCGGGTCTATGGCTCCAAGGGACGCACGCCCAGCACCCGGATGGGCAATTTCGCGGTCAACCGCGAGACCTGGATCAAGGCCCAGGAATACCGCCAAAAACGCGAGGCCGGAAAGCTCGAAAGCCGGGACCTCGCGATGGAAACGCTGGTCGGCGTGCTCGATGGGGAAATCCTGATCCAGAACCACTGCTACCGCGCCGATGAAATGGCGCTGGTGCTCGATATGGCCAAGGAGTTTGGCTACAAGGTTGCGACCTTCCACCACGCGGTTGAGAGCTACAAGATCGGCGACCTCTTGAAAGAGGCCGACACCTGCAGCGCGATCTGGGCTGACTGGTGGGGCTTCAAGATGGAGAGCTATGACGGGATCCCGGAGAACGCCGGGCTGCTCTACAAAGCCGGAGCCTGCGTGGTGATCCATTCCGACGATGCCAACGGGATTCAGCGCCTGCCGCAAGAGGCCGCCAAGGCCCAGGGCGACGCGCGGCGGATCGGGATCGATGTTCCCGACGCCGATGTAATCCGCTGGCTGACGCTAAACCCGGCCAAGGCGATCGGGATCGACAAGCTGACCGGCAGCCTCGAGGCCGGCAAGGCGGCCGACCTGGTGCTGTGGAACGGCAACCCGCTGTCGGTCTATTCGCGGCCCGAAAAGGTCTGGGTCGACGGCGCGCTGCTGTTCGATTCGGCCGACCGCAAGCGCCGCGCGGTGAGCGACTTCGAGCTTGGCCAGCCCGGTGAAGGAGACGTCAAATGAGCGCGCGCAAGCTGACGCTCGCCCTGGCGGCGCTGCTCGCCGCCACCGCCGCCCCTGCGCTGGCCCAGTCCGTCGCGATTACCGGCGGCAAGCTGGTGATCGGCGATGGCAGCGACCCGATTGAGGGTGGCACCGTGCTGGTCCAGGACGGCAAGGTCATCGCCGCCGGACGCAATGTCGCGGTTCCCGCCGGAGTCAAGACCATCGACGCCAGCGGCAAATGGGTCACCCCCGGACTGGTCGTGGCGGTGACAAATCTGGGCCTGCTGGATGTCGATGCGGTCGATGACAGCAACGACAGCGATGCCGACAAGTCGCCGTTCAGCGCCGCGCTCGACATCTCTGCCGCGATCAATCCCGATGCCCAGCATATCAAGGTTAGCCGGGCTGGCGGCGTGACGCGTGCGGCGGTGGCACCGCTGGGAACCAGTTCGATCTTTGGCGGACAGGGCGCGGTGATCGACCTTGGTGCCGATCCGCAGGCCATAACCGTGCCGCGCGCGTTCCAGTATGTCGAACTGGGCGAAACCGGTGCGAAGCGCGCCGGGGGCAGCCGGGTTGCAAGCTATGTCGTGCTGCACAACGCGCTGGGCGAGGCAAAGGAACTGGCCGTTGCTCCAGCCGGGGCGCGCCGCGACGACGTTCTGCTGAGCCGCCGCGATGCCCAGGCCCTGATCCCCGTGGTGACCGGCAAGCAACTGCTCTACGTCCATGTCGAGCGCGCTTCCGACATCCGGATGGTCCTGAATTTGCGGGCCGAATACCCCGCGCTGCGGCTGGTGATTGTCGGCGCCACCGAGGGCTGGATGGTCGCGGGAGAGCTGGCCCGGGCCGGAGTGCCGGTGCTGGCGACGCCGATGGTCGACCTGCCCGAGAGCTTCGAACAATTGGGCTCGACCCAGTCGAATGTCGGACGGATGAAAGCCGCCGGGGTCAAGGTCTCGCTCGGCGCCTTCTTCGATCAGCCACGCTATGCCCCGCAATATGCCGGAAACCTGGTCGCGCTGACCAGGGTGCCGGGGGCGAGCGGGCTGAGCTGGGGCCAGGCCTTTGCCGCGATCAGCTCTGGCCCGGCCGAAGCGTTGGGGATGGGCGAGCGGTTCGGCAGCCTTCGGGCTGGCCGCGCGGGCGACGTGGTGATCTGGGATGGCGATCCGCTGGAGGTCACTTCAGGGGTGGTCAAGGTCTACATCGATGGCATCGAACAGTCACTCGACAGTCACCCAACCCGTCTGCGCGATCGTTACAACACCCCCAACCCCGGGAGCCTGCCCAGAGCTTACGATTGGTAGGGAGCAACAAGTCATGAACGAGCAATTCGCGAACCTGGTGGCCGCTTCGCTGGCCTTTGTCGGCACCCATTTCGCTTTGTCGCACCCCTTTCGCGCGGGCCTGGTCAAGCGGTTGGGCGAGCAAGGCTTCATGGCACTTTACAGTGTGGTCGCGCTGGCGAGCTTTGCCTGGATGGCCCTGGCGTTTCGGGCGCTGCCGATGGCCGCGGTATCGCTGTGGGATGGCAGCAGCAATGCCGCCTGGGGGCTGACCAGCTTGCTGATGCTGGTGGCCGCGGTGCTGCTTGTGGGATCGTATCAGGGCAACCCGGCTTTGCCCAATCCGCGTGCCAAAGAGCTTGCACGCCAGGACCCGCACGGGGTTTTCAAGGTTACCCGGCACCCGATGATGTGGAGCTTCGCGCTGTGGAGCGCTTCGCACGTGTTGGTCAGCCCGACCGTGCGGGTGCTGGTGCTGGCCGGGGCGATCGCCTTCCTCGCGCTGGTCGGCGCGCGGCTGCAGGAAAGCAAGAAGCGCATGACAATGGGCGCAAACTGGGAAAGCTGGGAGCGCCGCACTGCGTTCCTGCCGCGGCTGACCGCGCTCCCGGGCGCTGGGCTGGTGCCGTGGCTGGGCGGGACCCTGCTGTGGCTGGGGGCGAGCTGGCTGCACCTGTGGCTGGTCGGGATCCCCGCCGGGATCTTCCGCTGGCTCTGACTGCTACTTTTCCAGCACGTAAGTAATTTCGTGGCATAGCAGCGACGGGCGGAGCCGCTTGAGCGCAGGCATGCCGCCGACCGCGCGCTGTTCCACCAAATTCAGACCGCTGACTTCGGCCAGCCGGCGGACCGAATCGACCGTGAAATAGTGCAGGTGCCCGCCGTCCCACTCGCGCTGTTCGAACCAGTCCGCGCTTGAAGTGTTGGGCAGCCGCCCCAGCAAAAGCTCGATCCGGCAGCGAATCGAACCAATGTTGGGCAGGTTGACGAAGATCCGCGCGCCCGGCTTCGCCACCCGCGCCACTTCGGCAAAGGCGTGGAACGGATCGTAGAGGTGCTCGATCACCATCATCGCGATCACCACGTCGAACCGCGCGTCCTCGAAGGGAAAGCGGTTGTCGAGGTTGGCCACGTAAACCGCGAGATTGTCTGGCCGGCTCTCC
>JANPMA010000084.1:0-6539 GCA_031422595.1 Novosphingobium sp.
CCCACGCTGATTGCCCGCCGGATCGAGGATGTCCGCGCGTTCCACGCCCGCCATCCCGGCGATCTGGTGATGAAGCCGCTCCACGGCAACGGCGGCAAGGCGGTGGTGCGGATCCCGGCCGATGGCTCGAACCTGGGCGCGTTGATCGAGCTGTTCGACGCAGCCTGGGTCGAACCGCACATGTTCCAGCCGTTCCTTGAGGAAATCAGCGAGGGTGACAAGCGGATCGTATTGATCGACGGCGAAGTGGCGGGCGCGATCAACCGTCGTCCGGGCGCGGGCGAGTTCCGTTCGAACCTCGCCGCCGGCGGCTATGCCGAACCGACCACGCTCAACGCCCGTGAAGAGGAAATCTGCGCCGCTATGGGTCCGGCGCTGAAACAGCGCGGGCTGGTTTTCGTCGGGATCGACGTGATTGGCGGCAAGTGGCTGACCGAAATCAACGTTACCTCACCCACCGGCATCCTGGCGATCGACCGGTTCAACGGCACCGATACTCCGGCGCTGATCTGGGATGCGATCGAACGGCGGCTGGGCCGGTCATGATTGACCGGCGCTGCCTCGTGCGCAGCGATTGACGAAAAGCCCCGCGGCTGTCAGCTTGCCAGCGGGTCGTAGAAGTAGGAAATGCCGGGATGCAACCCGAAGGCGTTAAGACTGCGACTGTTTTCGTGAGCTATTCGCGCGCCGACCAGAAGCGCGCGCTGCCGGTCATCAAGGCGCTTGAGGATGCGGGCCTGCAGGTCTGGTGGGACGGGCTGCTTGAAGGCGGGGATACATTCCTCCCGACCACCGAAGCCGCGCTGGAAAGTGCTGACGCAGTGGTCGTGCTGTGGTCGAAGATTTCGGTCGAATCCAATTGGGTGCGCGATGAAGCCCAGCGTGGGCGGGATCGGCAATGCCTGGTGCCGCTGACCATCGACGGGACGAAGCCGCCATTGGGTTTCCGTCAGTTCCAGGTGATCGACATTTCGAAATGGCGCGGCAAGGCCGGTGCCCCTGAAATCGAGCGCGCAATCCGCTCGATTTCGGGCCTCGCTGGACAGGCTCCGGCTGCCCGAACGCCGTTACCGCGTCAGCCTTTGTTGTCACGCCGGGCACTGGTCGGGGGAGGTGCGGGGCTGCTTGTTGGCGGCGGCGCGCTGGCGGCCTGGAAGACTGGGCTGTTTGGCGAAGCCGGTCCGTCCGACAACAGCGTGGCCGTGCTGCCGTTTCGCAACTTGAGCCCCGACCCCAACCAGAACTATTTCGCAGAGGGGATTTCAGAGCAGATCCGGCAAACCTTGTCGCGCAATGCAAAGCTGCTGATCCTGGCCCCGACTTCGATTTCGGCAGTGGCAAAGGACGGAATCGCCGACCTCAAGGCAGTCGCAAGCAAGCTGAAAATGTCATACGTCCTGTCAGGCTCTGTCCGGCAATCAGGTGCCGATCTGCGGATTTCCGCCACCTTGACCGACGGCAAGACTGGCAAATCGCTGTGGGAATTGGATTTCGAAAAGTTGCTCGACGACGTGTTCGCGGTGCAAGATGAGATTGCCGATGCGGTAGCCGGGGCACTGGCTGCTCAAACCACGTCCAGCGGCAAGCAGGTGACCAAAGGCCTTGGCGGCACCTCAAGTGTCAAGGCCTACGACGCCTATTTGCGCGGCAATGCCTATTACGCGCTGCGCACCGGCGAAGCGGCCTATCGTTCGGCGCTGGCGCAATACAATGCCGCCATAGAACAGGACTCCAATTTCGCCGCCGCTCATGCTGCCAAAGCCAAAGTCATCGTGGTCATCACCAGTTCCTATGCCCGGGCCAGCGAGTTCAAGGCGGCTTACGCCGATGCTCTGGCTTCGGCGCGCAAGGCGGTTGCGCTGGCGCCAGACCTGGCGGCCGCTCATGCCGCGCTGGGCTATGTCTTGGTGCAAGGCATGCTTGACCTGCGCGGCGCTCGCGAAGCGCAAGAAAGAGCCCGCCAATTGGGTGCCGGCGATGCCGCAGTGCTCTCGCTATACAGTGCCTTTGCCGCCGAGATCGGCCGCAAGGCCGAAGCCGAGCGCGCGGTTGGCGATGCCCTCAAGCTTGATCCGCTCAATCCAGGCGTGCACCGGTTGGCGGCTTTCGTGGCCTATTGCGCCCGCGACTGGCCGCTGGCCCAGCAACGCGTCCGCAAAGCGCTCGAGCTCAATCCCAGGATCGACCAGGCCCACGCCTACCTGGGCGATACCCTGATCCAGCAGGGGAAGCACGCCGAAGCGAAAGTCGAATATCTGGCCGAGGTGAACGACCTCTACCGCCTGACCGGCCTGGCAATCTGCGGGTACAGGATGGGCGATCTGGCTGCTGGCCAGACCGCTGCCAAGCAACTGGCCGCTGCATTTGGCGAGGCCGCTTCGTATCAGCAGGCCCAGATTGCCGCCCAGGCCGGGCAGCTTGACCAGGCGCTGGCTGGCCTGCTTCATGCCCGCGAGATCGGCGATGTCGGCCTGGCGCTGGCCTATACCGATCCGATGCTCGACCCGCTTCGAAACCGGCCCGAATTTTCGCGGTTGCTAAGCGATCTGGGATTCGGGTAACCTGCCATCTGCAACAAGGAGGGGAATAGACATGAAGAAGGTTCTTTTCAGCGCGATTGCCGGCTCAGCGATCCTGCTCGCCGGCTGCGGCAAGAAGGATGAAGCGGCTCCGGTAGAAGCGACACCGGCTGCTGAAGCCAGCGCCGACGCCGGTGCCAGTACTGCGGCCAGCGGCGATGCTGATGCCGGGGCTGCCATGGGCGGGAATGAAACCACCAGCGGTGGTCCGAAGCCCTGATCAAGCAAGAGCCTGGGAGGGGCAATGCTCCTCCCGGGCTCCTTACCTCAGCGCGCTTTCACCCGGAGTGGTGACAGCCATGGCGCGCCTGATCCAGTTTTCATAGCTCGCGACCCGGGTATAGACCCCCGGAAATTCCGGCTTGCCGCAGCTGTCGCGGCGGGTCCAGGAAACGATCCCCACCAGCATCGGACGCGGCCCATTGGTCAGCACCACCGGCCCGCCGCTGTCGCCGCTGCAGGCCTTGCCTCTTGATCCGCCGCCGCACAGCACGCCGCCGTGAATCGGGGTCACCTGGCGGCCATTCTCGAACTGCGGGCCATAGTTGGGGACGTTGGCGCAGATGGCATTGGCGATCAACTTGATATCAGCCCGGTAAAGGTCGGACGATGCCCACTGTCCTGCGGGCGTAGCGGTTTTGCCCCAGCCTAGCGTGGACAAGGGGGTCCCATCGGTCAGCGCAGGGCTGGTATAGCGTGGCACAGGGGTTACATTGGCCGGTGTGGCCAGATGAACCAGCGCGATATCGTCGTGGTACATATCGCCCGAACCCGCCGCTTCGTACCCGGCGTGGACCACTACCCGGTCGATCCTGATCGTCTGCCCAGGGGCGGAAATGTCCTCCTCGCGCAGCGACACCTCAAGCCCGCGGCCGATGTGGTTCTCATGGACGCAGTGGGCCGCGGTGATCACCCATTGGGGCGCGATCAGCGACCCGCCGCAGACGTGCTGGGCCGCCCAGGAGACCGGCGGAACCGAGCCGCGGGCCGGAGGACGCCAGCGCCGCGGGTCGATCGAATAGCGGATCTGGACCAGGAACGGCGCGGCGCCATCCTTGACCT
The DNA here is from genome assembly GCA_031422595.1 of Novosphingobium sp. GTDB lineage: Bacteria > Pseudomonadota > Alphaproteobacteria > Sphingomonadales > Sphingomonadaceae > Novosphingobium. Next base: position 3,642 of record JANPMA010000084.1, read on the forward strand.
TGAAGCCCAGCGCCATGTTGGTGACCCTGACCCCGCCAGAGATCGCCGCGAAGCCACGGAGTAAACGCCGATCGACCGCGACTTCCTCTTCGCCGCCGTCATCCTGTGCTACATCGAGCAACAGTGGCAAATCATCCTGGAACAGGAAATCGTCTTCGGAATCGTCTTCGTCATCGTCGAACGCCGGATCGCCGTCCTCGTCGATGATCTGGACCTGGTCGGCGATGGCATCGTCGCCGGTCTCGACATCGATCGCGTCGTCGTCGTGTTCGGTGTCGACATATTCGAAGTCATCGCCGCCGTCGTCTTCGTCCTGGGCGGATAGCGGGGCCTGAAGGCCCACTGCCAGCACTGCAACAGCGGCAAGCGCAAAGCGAGCTCGGTTCATGTCACATTCTCCCCGACCCATCGTCAATTAAGCTTGAATCAGCCAGGAATGTCAACTTATCGCCCTCTTGGGTGAGCATTGCGATAGACATCAAGCAGCACCGCCGCATCGACCTTGGTATAGATCTGGGTAGAGCCCAGGCTGGCGTGGCCCAGCAGCTCCTGCAAGCTGCGCAGATCTGCTCCCGCGCTCAGCAGGTGCGTGGCGAAGGAATGGCGCAGGGCATGCGGGGTGGCGCTGGGGGGCAAGCCCAGCGCGGTGCGGGCGCGGGCCATGGCTTTCTGGACCATTCCCTGGCTCAGCGCTCCGCCTTTGGCCCCGCGGAACAAGGGCGTGGTCTTGTCGATCGGCCAGGGGCTCTTGGCCAGATAATCGCCCACGCCCTGCCGCACGATCGGCAACAACGGGACCACGCGCTGCTTGCCGCCTTTGCCGGTCACCACCAGGCTTTCACCCAGCGGCAGCGCCGCGCCGGTCAGCGACAGCGCCTCGGCAATCCGCATGCCCGCGCCATAGAGCAGCAACAGCACCGCCCGGTCGCGCGCGCCGATCCACGGCTCGTGCGCGTCTTCCTCAACGCTGGCGGCAAGGTTCACGGCTTCGTCAGGGGTGACCGGGCGGGGCAGGCCTTTCTTGATCCGCGGCCCGCGCATCCGCGGCGGGGCCGGGTCCGGCATTCCGGCCTGTTCGCGGGCGAACCTGATAAAGGCCTTGAGCGCAGACAGCTCGCGCGCGGCGCTGGCGTTGGTCAGCCCTTCGGCGCGGCGCTTGGCGAGCTGGGTGCGCAGGGCCGCGGCATCGATCCGGGCGAGGGTGGGCCAGCTATCCAGCTCTGTCGCATCGAGCAGCCGTGCGGCAGTAGCGACATACGCGCGCACCGTGTGCGGCGAGCGGCGGCGGCTGTCGGTGAGGTGGGCGTGCCACATTTCGAGCAGGTCGGCGCGGGTCATGCTTCGACCAGCTTTGCCGGGACCAGTTCACCCAACAGGCCATCGAGCAGCGGCATGCCTGCTGCGGTAACGCCGATCCGTGTCCCGCGCTGCCAGGCGAGGCCCTGCGCCGCATAGAACGCCAGCTTGGCCGGATCGCACAGCGCATCACGCGGCAGGCTAAAACGCACGGACAGCGCTGAAAGGTCCACCCCTTCGGCCAGCCGCAGCCCCATCAGCATCGCTTCGCTGGCCTGTTCGGCCAGGCCCAGCTGGCGCTCCTCGGCAAGGCCGTTGCCTTTGTCGCCGATCGCGGCGAGCCAGTTCTCGGGCTTCTTGTGCCGCACCGTCGCCATGCCGCCGCGCCGCCCATGCGCCCCGGGGCCGATCCCGGCATAGTCGTGATAGCGCCAGTAGGTCAGGTTGTGGCGGCTCTCCTCGCCCGGGCGGGCGTGGTTGCTGACCTCGTAGGCGGGCAGGCCGGCTGCGGTGGTCATCTCGCGGGTCAGCGCAAACAGGTCGGCCGCGGCATCGTCATCGAGCGGGGTGAAATCTCCCTGCCGGACCATGGTGGCGAACTTGGTGCCCGGCTCGATTGTAAGCTGATAAAGCGACATGTGGCCGGTGCCGAACGCAAGCGCCTGGGTGAGCTCGCGCTGCCACTGCGCCGGGCTCTGTCCGGGCCGGGCATAGATCAGATCGAAGGTGACGCGTTGGTAACACTGGTGTGCCGTTTCAAGCGCCTTGAGTGCCTCTTCAGTGCTGTGAAGTCGCCCTAGAAAGCGCAGTGTGGCATCATCAAGTGCCTGTATTCCGAGCGAAACGCGGTTGATCCCGGCATTTGCCAGCACGCGGTAGTTATTCGCCTCGATCGAAGAGGGATTTCCCTCGAGCGTGATCTCAATCCGCTCGGCGAATCCCCACAGCTTTTCGGCCTCGTCCAGCAGCCGCGCGACCAGTCTGGGCGGCATCAGGCTGGGGGTTCCCCCGCCGAAAAACACGCTTTCCAGCCGTTCTCCGCCTGCCAGCTCAGCTTCATGCCGCATATCGCCCAGCAGAGCCGCTTCCCATTCGGAATGGTCCACACTGTCACGGACATGGCTGTTGAAATCGCAATAGGGACACTTCGCGAGGCAGAACGGCCAGTGGATATATAGAGCTCGCGCCATGAGGCCGCTCTAGCCGCCAAATTGCTCCGCGACCAGCTTGGCGAAGGCATCGGCGCGGTGGCTTATCGCGTGCTTTTCCGCCGGATCGTGCTCGGCGAAGGTTCGCGTTTCGCCCAGTGGCACGAACACCGGGTCATAGCCGAACCCCAAGGTCCCGCGCGGCGGCCAGGTCAGGGTACCATTGGCCCGGCCTTCGTAAACCGCGCAGTCGCCATCGGGCCAGGCGACTGCCAGCACGCAGGCGAAGTGGCAGCTCCGGTCGGTTTCCGGGCCGATTTCGGCCAGCATGCCCTCAACCTTGCCCATCGCCATGTACCAGTCGCGGCCCGGCGGACCTTCGAACCACTGCCGCTCGGCCCAGTCGGCGGTGTAAACCCCGGGGCGCGCGCCCAGCGCATCGACACAAAGCCCA
>JANPMA010000085.1:0-2851 GCA_031422595.1 Novosphingobium sp.
TTCTGCCAGATCAGCCAGGCGAACAGCGCCGCGTGGCCGACCAGTGCGAGGGCCAGTCCCAGCGATTCTTCGCGGCGGAGTGCTGCCTGGGCCATGGTTAACTGCTAGGGCGCGCTAACTGAACTGTTGGTGACCAGCGAGATGGTGTTGCACCCGGCATGATTGAGCTCGCCCATCACTTCCATCACCTTGCCATATTCGAGCACCTTGTCGGCGCGCAGGTTGACCTGCTGCTTGGCGACCCGGCCGCAGGGCAGCGCGGCGATCCGCGCGGCCAGGGTGCCGGGATCGACCACCAGCTTGTCGATATAGACCGTGCCATCGGGGGTGATCGACAGCTCGATCTGCTGGGGGGTCTGGTCGAGCGGCTTGGCATTGCTGTCGGGCAGCTCGAGCGGCACCCCGGCACTGAGCAGCGGCGCGGTGACCATGAAGATGATCAGCAGCACCAGCATCACATCGACCAACGGGGTGACGTTGATCTCCGACATCGGCGCACGGCCGCGGCCTCTGCGGCGCTTGGGGGAGGACATCGCCACCCTACAGTGCCTCCAGCTCGCGGCTGAGGCTGGCGTGGAGCTTGTCGGCAAAGCGCTGTAGCCGGGCGTCGATCTGGTCGACGCGGTGGGTGAAGCGGTTGTAGGCGATCACCGCCGGGATTGCCGCGAACAGCCCGATCGCGGTCGCAAACAGCGCTTCGGAAATGCCCGGCGCAACCACTGCCAGCGACGAATTCTGCTGCTGCCCGATCTGGAAGAACGAATTCATGATCCCCCAGACGGTGCCGAACAGGCCCACAAAGGGAGCCACCGCGCCGACCGTGGCGAGGAAGTTCAGCCGCTCGGACAGCTTTTCCGCCTCTTGCGCGATCGCGCTGTCCATTGCCTGGGCCAGCCGTTCGCGGGTGCCCTGCTTGTCGACCACCTTGCCATTCACCGAGCGCCGCCATTCGGACAGGCCGGCCCCAGCGACCTTGGCCGAGGGGACATCGCCCTTCCCGCGTTCGGCCTGGAACGCGGCAAGGTCGGTGGCTTTCCAGAAATCGCGTTCATAGGCATCGCAGCGGGTGCTCACCGCGCGGTGGCGCAGGCTGAACGAAACGACGATGGTCCAGACCCAGACCGAAGCCAGGATCAGTCCGGCCATCACCCCCTGCACCACGATGTCGGCATCGAGGAACAGCTTTACCGGGTTCAGATGGCGCGGTGCGGCTGCGGCTGCGGCGAAAAGCGAGAGAGCGGTCATGAAGGTCCTTCGATGGCAATGGTCTTGAAGGCCGCGCGCCAGGCCTGAGGCATGCGGCGCGGACGCCCGTCAGGGGCAACGAAGCCGACGCGAAAACGGGCTTCGGTCAGTAGCAGGCCGTCCTGACGAAAGGCCTTCTGGTGCATCCGGCACGATGCCGCACGCAGGTCTTCGCAGGTAGTCTCGATCATGACCCCGTCATCAAGCCGGGCCGGGGCCAGATAGCGGATCGTCATGTCGGCGACCGCGAAGGCGCCTTCGCCCGCTTCGTTGACCGCACGCTGGTCGATCCCGAGCAGCCGCACGAAATCGCTGCGGGCGCGTTCGAACCAGCGCAGGTAGTTGGCGTGATAGACCACCCCCGACAGGTCGGTATCCTCAAAATAGGCGCGCACCGCAAAACGGTGCAGGTGTCCATCGATCTGGCCGGAGGGATAGGCGGGGGCTGACGTCATTGCGCCAGACCCTTAGCAACTGCGCGAGTCGCAGGGCAAGGGTGGACTCAAAAATTGCGTCATCCCGGGCTTGTCCCGGGATCGGTGGGGGATTGCGCTTGGGCGAGAAATCACCCCCATCCAACTGCGCCTAACCCCTTACAGGGGTAAGGCTCCGTATCCTTCCCCCATCAAGGGGGAAGTGAAAGGCCTATCTTCTTCCCCCTTGATGGGGGAAGGATGCCAAGACTTGGCAACTTGTTGCCTAGTCGCAGCTGGATGGGGGTGATCGGGCCCCACGCACCTTTCCCTAGGAAAGACGCGCCAGCATCGGCCCAAGCGGCCGCCCGCCGAACAGATGCACATGAAGATGCGGCACTTCCTGGTGACCGTGGCCGCCCACGTTGGCGAGCAGCCGATAGCCCGGCTCAACCAGCCCGGCCTCGCGCGCGACACGGCCGACCGCGCGGATAAACCCGGCGATCTCTTCAGCCGGGGCCATGGCCGCAAAGTCGTCCCAGCTGACGTAAGCCCCTTTGGGGATCACCAGCACATGGCATGGCGCCTGCGGGTTGATATCGTGGAAGGCCAGCGCCCATTCGTCTTCATAAACGGTCTTGTTCGGGATTTCCCCGCGCAGGATCTTCGCGAAGATGTTGTTCTCGTCATAGGGCTGGGTGGCGTCGATCGGCATCATTCGCTCCGGCTGGCTCGTTCGGCAATCCCGCCGGTGCTTTCGCGGCGTTCGAGTTCGGCGTAGACTTCGTCGAGGCTCACGCCCTTGGCGTCGAGCAGGACCAGCAGGTGGAACAGCATATCCGCGCTTTCGCCGACCAATTCCTCGCGGCTGCCAGACAGCGCGGCGACTATGGTCTCGACCGCCTCTTCGCCCAGCTTGCGGGCGATCACCGGCACCCCGCGCGCGTTGAGCTGCGCGACCCAGCTGGTCTCGGGATCGGCAGAGCGGCGCTCGGCGATAGTCGCGGCCAGGCGGGATAGCGTGTCCATGAACTGGCTTTGCGGCGGAGCGACGCCTCGGTCAAGATTACTCTTCGGGAGGACGCTTGGCGCCGCGCCGGCCGATAATCAGGCCGGCGGCGCCCATGGCCAGCAGGGCCCAGGTCGAAGGTTCGGGAATCGACAGTCCGTCGGCGGCCAAAGCCGGTGTCGCT
>JANPMA010000086.1:0-10971 GCA_031422595.1 Novosphingobium sp.
ATATCCCAGCTGCGTGCTCAACGGCGAAGACTCGGTCGGCGAATTCTACTCGGTCGCGGTGACCAACAATTATCAGCAGGCCGATACCGGCACCAAGATGATCCACAATGGCAAGGGCACCCGCTCGACCATCATCTCCAAAGGTATCTCGGCCGGCAAGAGCCAGAACACCTACCGCGGGCTGGTCCGCGTCGCCCCGGGCGCGGAAGGCGTCCGTAATTTCACCCAGTGCGATTCGCTGCTGCTCGGCAAAGACTGCGGCGCGCATACCGTGCCCTATATCGAGGTCCGCAACCCCTCGGCGCAGATCGAGCATGAGGCGACCACCTCGAAGATCTCCGACGACCAGCTGTTCTACGCCATGCAGCGCGGGCTCGATCAGGAAGCCGCGGTGGCGCTGATCGTCAACGGTTTTGCCAAGGAAGTGCTGCAGCAGCTGCCGATGGAGTTCGCGGTCGAGGCGCAGAAGCTGCTGGGGATCTCACTTGAGGGGAGCGTGGGGTGATGACCGAGCAAGAAGCCGAGCGGTTGGCCCTTTTGGGGATGTCTGAAATAGAGCGTAAGGTAATTCTGCGCTGCGATAAAAAGTCGACAATTGGATACAGGAAGATTGCAGAAGAGATCGGCGAATCCTACGCTGAAACTCAAAAAGCGGGGCGCTCCTTGCAGAAGCACAAACTAGCGCATGTTTCTACATTTGCGACGCCGATGTCATACAATGGCTCTGGAATTTTCCTCAATGACCGAGGCGTAATGGTTCGAGCAGCAGTTTCCAAACTGATGTCAGGCTAATATCCAATGTGTCCGAACCACAATCTCCTTGCCCAAATACCCTCCCGTCGCCCCGTGCTTGACACGGGGCTTGGCTCAACTTGGCGCGGCGGCGCGGAAGGAAGCCGAACCCCGTGTCAAGCAGGGGGCGACGAAGTTGGAAGAGTGAAATGACCAAGAAAACCCTCACAGTCCTCCCGCTTGACGAGCGCAGCGATGCCCCCGAGCTGCAAAAGCACGGGCGCGGCTGGGCGATCTCTGAATCGCGGCTCGACTCGATCCACGAGCAGGCCCGGCAGAACCGCCGCGAGCCGACCCCGGCGCAAAAGCTGCTGGGCGAAAAGCTCGCCGAGGCCAATCTCGGCAAGTACAAGCTGACCCGCCAGCAGGTGATCGGCTCGGCAATCCTCGATTTCGCCTGCAACCCGCTCAAGGTTGCGGTGTCGATCGACGAGGGCGGCGATCCGGCGCTGATCGCGCGGCGTGACAAGAGCCTGGAAGCCGTTGGCGTCCACCTGCTGCGCTTCGCGTCCGCACGCGTGGTGGAAGAACCCGATGCCGTGGCTGCCGAAATCGTCGCAGCCATGAAAGCCCGCTACGAAGAACGCGGGCAGGCGCGGCGGCAGCAATACCAGACGCGGGGAGAGCGGCGGTGAGCGGCGAAATCCCGCGCGGATCAGAACCGGGCGAAGGCACTCCTTCGCGTCGAAAATGGACACTACGCGATCAGGCAAAACAGCAAAACTCCCCTCCCCTTCAGGGGAGGGGCAGGGGGTGGGGTCTCTCCGCCAATCGCATGGCCGAGATCGCAAAATTCGCTCACGAAATGCGCCGCAACCCTACCGAGCCGGAAGTCCGCTTGTGGCGGGCACTGTCGGGTCGGCAGCTGGGCGGACACAAGCTTCGCCGCCAGGCCGAGATTGGCCCGTTCATCGTCGATTTCTTCTGCCCGCAAAAGGCAATGGCAGTTGAGGTTGACGGGGAAACCCACGACATCGAGCACGACCGCCGCGGCGATACCGCATTGGGCTATTTCGGCATCAAGGTGCTGCATTTCACTAACCCCGATGTGATGGGCAATCTTGATGGGGTGCTGACCGCGATCCTTCGTGCCTTGCACGAAACGCCGGATCGCTGGGAAAGACCCCACCCCAACCCCTCCCCTGAAGGGGAGGGGCTTAAGGCTGAGAATTGAAAATTATGCTCAAAATTGAAAACCTCCACGCCACGGTCGCCGGGTCTGCCGAAAATAGGCCGATCCTCAAGGGCCTCTCGCTGTCGATCAATGCCGGCGAAGTCCATGCGATCATGGGCCCCAACGGCGCGGGCAAGTCGACGCTGTCCTATGTGCTGGGCGGGCGGCCCGGCTATGACGTGACCGAGGGTTCGGTGACCTTCATGGGCCAGGATCTGCTCGCGCTTGAGCCGCACGAGCGCGCCGCTGCGGGGCTGTTCCTGGGGTTCCAGTATCCGGTCGAGATCCCGGGGGTCTCTTTCGTCCAGTTCCTGCGTGAGAGCGCCAATGCTCAGCGCAAAAGCCGGGACGAAGCGCCGCTTTCGGGCGGGGACTTCCTCAAGCTCGCGCGCGAGAAGGCGGCGCTGCTCAAGATGGACATGGAAATGCTCAAGCGGCCGGTGAATGTCGGGTTTTCCGGCGGCGAGAAAAAGCGCGCCGAGATGGTCCAGATGGGGATCTTGAATCCCACCCTGGCGGTGCTGGACGAGACCGATTCGGGGCTCGACATCGACGCGCTGCGCGTGGTCGGCGATGGGATCAATGCCACGATGCGTGCGCCGGGCAAGGCCGTGCTGCTGATCACCCATTACCAGCGCCTGCTCGACTATGTGAAGCCGGATTTCGTCCATGTGCTGGCTGATGGCCGGATCGTGAAGACCGGCGGGGCGGAACTGGCGCTTGAGCTTGAAGAGCATGGCTATGAGGCGGTGGCGTGATGTGGATGCGACAAAACCTCCCCGGTACGGGGAGGGGGACCGCGCGAAGCGGGGTGGTGGGGGCTCGCCTCGACACGCAACCTCGCTTCCGGACGATAGCCACCACCACCAGCTTCGCTGGTCCCCCTCCCCGTGCCGGGGAGGCTCTATGAGCGCGTTGCCCACTCGCCGCGACGAACCCTTCCGTTACACCGACATTCCGGCACTTGCTCCGCTTTGGCCGGTTGCGGTTGAGGCGATCGGCATTGTTGCGGGTGAGGCTGGTGCGCTGAGTATCGTAAACACCGCCGATGCGCCGGTCGTGCGCGAGTTGGCGATAACGCTGGAGGCCAGAGCCTCGTTCGATCTCAGGATTCTTAGCGCCGGATCGGCCTACGGCCGGATCGCGGTGCGCGTCGAGCTGGGCGAGGGGGCGATGTTCACCCTCGGCGCAGCGCAGCTCGGCTCAGGAAATCACACGCTCGAGATCGTCACCGAGGTAGTCCACGCCGCCCCCAACGCGATCAGCCGCCAGGTGGTGCGCTCGGTCGCGGGCGGGGGTTCAACGGTCAACTATCTGGGCAAGGTCCATGTCGCCAAAGGCGCGGACGGGACCGACGGGTCGCAGTCGGTGCGGGCCATGCTGCTCGACCGGCAAAGCACCGCCAATGCCAAGCCCGAGCTGGAAATCCACGCCGACGACGTCAAATGCGCCCACGGCTGCGCGGTCGGCGAGCTTGACGCCCAGGCGCTGTTCTACATGGCCCAGCGCGGGCTGCCGCCCGAGGCGGCGAAAAAGCTGATGCTCCAGGCCTTTGTCGCCGAGGCCTTCGTCGGCGCAGCGGACGAGGAAGCTTTGCTGGCCCAGGCACTGGCGGCGCTGGAGGCGATGCTGTGAGCGGCGCGGCCGAAACTCCGACCCGGCGGGCGTTGTCGCGCTGGGAGAATGAAGGCGGTGCAGGCCTTGCGCCCGCGCTGCGCGACGAATTCCCCGGCCTGGCAGGCGGCTGGCACTACCTCGATACCGCCGCCACATCGCAGAAGCCGCAAACAGTGATTGACGCCACCGTCAAGGCGATGGGCGCGGACTATGCCACGGTCCACCGCGGGGTCTATGCCCGCTCGGCCAATATGACCCTGGCCTATGAAGCGGCGCGCGAACAGGTGGCGCGGTTCATCGGCGGCACGGCAGACGAAGTGGTCTTCGTGCGCGGGGCGACCGAGGCGATCAATCTTGTCGCCCAGAGCTATCCGAACAAGGGCCGGGTGCTGCTTTCGGTGCTTGAGCATCATTCGAACATCGTCCCCTGGCAACTGGCCGGCTGGCAGGTCGATGTCTGCCCGCTCACGAGCGACGGGCGGATCGACCTCGATGCGGCCGAAAAGATGCTCACGCGCGAGCACACGATGGTCGCTTTCGCGCATGTCTCCAACGTGCTGGGTTCGGCTCTCGATGCCACGCGCGCCGCGGAACTGGCGCATGCAGTTGGCGCCAAGCTGCTGCTCGATGGCTGCCAGGCGGTGCCGCGGATGCCGGTGGATGTCGCGGCGCTGGGCTGCGACTTCTATGTCTTTTCGGGCCACAAGCTCTACGGTCCGACCGGGATCGGCGCGCTGTGGGCGCGGAGCGAGCTGCTGGAAGCGATGCCGCCATGGCAGGGCGGCGGCTCGATGATTGACCGGGTCACGTTCGAGAAAACCACATTTGCCCCGGCCCCGACCCGGTTCGAGGCGGGCACCCCGGCGATCATCGAAGTGATGGGGCTCGCCGCGGCGATCGACTATGTCGAAAGCATTGGCCTCCCCGCGATTCACGCCCACGAAACCCGGCTGGTCGAACAGCTGCGCGCGGCGCTGTGCAGCCGTAACGACATCACCCTGTTCGGGCCGGATGATGCGGCGGGAATCGTTTCCTTTGCGATGGAGGGGGTGCATCCGCACGACCTCGGCACCATATTGGACGAGCACGGGGTGGCGATCCGCGCCGGGCACCATTGCGCGCAGCCGCTGATGGAGCACCTGGGCGTACCCGCCACCGCAAGGGCCAGCTTCGGGCTCTATTCGGATGAAGACGATCTTGCCGCCTTGCTGGCGGGGATCGAACGGACAAGGAGGATCTTCGCGTGAACGAAGAACCGAAATTCACGGTTGAGCAGGTGGAAAGCGTCGCCGCGCCGCCGCGCGCGCGGGTCGAGGATGCGGAGGCCCCCGCGGCCAAGCTCGAGCGCAAGCGCGACTACCTCGAAGGCTTCCTTGCCGAAAAGGTGCCCGCAGCCGATCCCGCCGCGCCGGGCGGCGATCTCTATGAGGCGGTAATTGCCGCGCTCAAGGACATTTTTGACCCGGAAATCCCGGTCAACATCTACGACCTCGGGCTGATCTACGGGGTCGATGTGAGCGATGACGGCGCCGTCGTGGTGGCGATGACTTTGACCACCCCGCATTGTCCGGTGGCCGAATCGATGCCTGGCGAGGTTGAACTGCGGGTCAGCGCGGTGCCGGGCGTGCGCGATGCCGAAGTCAACCTGGTCTGGGATCCGCCGTGGGACCCCGCCAAGATGAGCGACGAAGCCCGCCTCGAACTGGGGATGCTGTGATGACCACCATGACCACTACGACCACCCGCCGGCCACTGCCCGCGGCCGTGATCCTGACCCCCGCCGCCGAGGCGCGGGTTGCCAAGCTGATGGCCGAAGCCCCCGAAGGCGCAATCGGGGTCAAGCTCTCCACCCCGCGCCGGGGCTGTTCGGGGCTGGCCTATTCGGTCGACTATGTGACTGCGGCCATTCCGCTCGACGAGCGGATCGAGACCCCGGGCGGCACGTTCTTCATCGACGGCGCTTCGGTGCTCTACCTGATCGGCAGCACGATGGACTGGCAGGAAGACGATTTCACCGCCGGGTTCGTGTTCGCAAACCCGAACGCCAAGGGAAGTTGTGGCTGCGGAGAGAGTTTTACCGTATGAGGCCACATGCCCAGACATGATCCGCTCCCGCGAAACAAGCCAAAGATTGGACGCGGCATCTTTTTGAGGACGCTAAGGTGGTCTGGCCGGCGTCCACCCAAATCACCCCCCGGAAGCGAAGCGATTCCCGTAGAACTGCCCAAAGGACCACTCCCGCTGCAAGGCGGCGCGGCGGCCCCAATCGGCGGAGACGAAGAAGCTTAGACTTTGACCCCGAACACTTCGCCGGTTTCTTCGGCGATGAAGGCCAGCAGGGCCTTTTCCATCGGGTCGAGCTCTTCGTCGGCTTCGAGCATGTCGGTCAGCCAGTGGCTTTCCGCTTCGGTCAGTTCGCAGGCCTCGGCGGCTTCTTCCTCGACATCAGGCGTGTGCGGGCTGAGGTCGAGCAGGCTGCCGAAAGCGCCATCGACATCGGGCCGCGAGGTGAACATCCGGCCCAGGAACCCCCCGACCCCGGAGCATTCGCGGGTCATGAAAGCCTCCAGCTCGGCTGCGCGCTCATTGCTCAGCGGCTCGCTTCCGCCAAAGCCCAGCAGAAAGTTGGCGACGCCCTGGACAAACAGCTTTTCCCAGTCCGCGGCATTGGCTTCATAAAGTGCCGCGTCCTTGATCCGGAACAGCATTTCCGCCTCACGCTTGCTGACCGCTGCGGGACGGTCGCTCGCGGGCGCGAAAATCAGGCGGCGCAGCAGCTTGCATTCGGTCTCGTTGATCCCCTTGGGGGTCAGCTCGCCGTGGCGGGTCGGGCCTTCGCCGTGAAGCACGGCGTCCTCGATATGTTTGAGCGCATAGGCCTTGAGCCGTTCGGGCACCTTGATCGCCTTCTCCGTGACCCGCACCAGCAGTTCCAGTTCGGCCATCGAACCGACCCGTCCGTCGCGGTCGATCCGCGCAATCAGCTCGTCAGCCATTTCGTCGTCGACATAGCCCGGCGGCTCGACGGTCTCGACGATGAAGGTCGACAGCGCTTCAACAAAGAAATCGCACCATTCGCTGGTCGGGGCCTGGCAGGCATCGTTGGCGGTGAACAGCGCCTCGGCCTCTTCCGGGTCCATCTTGCCGTCGGCCCAGCCCAGGCGGCGCAGTTCGAGGATTTCCTCGGCGGTAATCCGGCCGTCGCCCGCAATCGAGCCCGCCAGGTTTCCGAATTCCATACTCATGCACATAACCCCCAAAGTTACCCGAGCGGCTATGCACTTTTTTCCTTAAATCCCCGTTACCCCTGTTTCTTGCGAAGCGCGGCGATGCAGGCCGCACGGTCGACATCCTGTCCGTCGCTGGCGCGGCGGGTCTCGACATAGGTGGCCTGCGGCTCGCCCCCGCGGGCGGCAGGGTAGAGGTAGACGTCGAGCACGCAGGCGCTGCCGGAGAACTGCAATTTGCGGGCATCGCCTTCCCACACCTCGAGCCGGGCGGGGCCGAACTGGCGGGCGAGGTCGTCGGCATGGGCCCCGATCACGCCTTCAAGCCCCGGCGCGGCCTGGATCCGTGCGACTGGCGGCACGGTCTTGATCGGGGCGCGCACCGCCACCCTGGGCTGTTTGCTTGGGACGGTTGCAACGGGTTTGGCCCCGCTCGACGCGCAGGCGGCGAGCAGTGGAACCAAGGCGAGGGCAATCAGGGTGTTAGGGTGCATGGCCCAGCCCCTTGCGATGGATCAGGTGCACCGCGCAAGCCGCGCCGAGGAAAGGTGCGGCGAAATTGGCAATTGGCACGGTGAGCAGAAAGGCGGTGACCCCGCCCAGCGCCAATCGCTCGAGCGGCCCCAGCGGCGGCGGGTCTTGCGGCGATGCGCGATGACGCAGCCAGACCATGTCCTGCAGCTCGCGCCCCAGCAGCACCGCATTGACCAACAGAAACACCAGCGGGGCGCCGATCCCGGTGACCAGCAGGACCAGGGCGACCGGCAAGGCGAGCAGGTTGAACAGCAGTGCGCGCAGGGCTCCGCCGAGGCCGCGCGCCAGCTCTTCGCGCCAGCCCAGCTTGCGCGCGCGCGCTGCCATTTCGGGATAGTCGCGCGCCTCGATCGCCAGCACTACTTCGTCGGCGAAGAACTGCAGCACCGCCAGGGCGACAATCCGCCATAGCAGCCAGGTTCCCAGCAAAGCGGTCAGCGCGGCGGCCAGCGCGAGAGTGTCAGGATCCGGCAGGTACCGCGCGAGCAGCGCGGTCAAGCCCCACCACCCGGCATAGCCCAGCGCAGCGCAGGCGATCAGCGTCACCGCCATGCTCCTGAGCCAAATCGGGAGCAACCCGCGATCGAGCAGCCGGGTTGCAGCAAGGGCCAGGGCGCTGAGCATTGCCCGGGGATTGCGGTTCGTGGTGCCCGTGTCAACGCCGCTTCCCTGATCGCCCAAAACCGGCTAGGCGCGCAGCCGTTTTCGCCTGCCATTTGAGGAGCATCCATGTCCAAACCCAGCACCCAGGTCATCGCCATCGGCAATGCCATCGTCGATGTCATGGCCCCGTGCGAGGATGCGCTGATCGAGCGGCTGGGGCTAGTGCGCGGCGGCATGACGCTGATCGACACGGCCCGCGCGCGCGAGCTCTACGATGCGATGGGCCCCGCGCGCGAGATTTCGGGCGGTTCGGCGGCCAATACCCTGGCCGGCCTGGCCGCGCTGGGCAGCAAGTGCGCCTTCATCGGCCAGGTCGCGGATGACCAGCTGGGGGAAGTCTTCGCCCACGATATCCGCGCCGGCGGCATTGCCTTTGCGACCCCGGCCCGGGCCGGCGATCCGCCGACCGCGCGCTGCCTGATCTTCGTCACCCCAGACGGCCAGCGCACGATGAATACTTACCTTGGCGCCTCGCAGTTCCTGCCGCCGGCCGTGCTGGATGCAGCGGCGATCGCGGATGCTGAAATCCTCTATCTCGAAGGCTACCTGTGGGACCCCGAGGAGCCGCGCGCGGCGATGCGCCGGGCGATCGCGGCTGCCAAGGACCACGGCCGCAAGGTTGCCTTCACGCTGTCCGACGCTTTCGTGATCGAGCGCCACGGGGCCGATTTCCGTGCGATGATCGAAACCGGCGAGATCGACATCCTGTTCGCCAACCACATCGAACTGGCGGCGCTGACCGGGCACCATGACTTTCACGCCGGGATCGACGCGTTGAAGGACAAGGTCCCGCTGCTGGTGGTGACCCGCAGCGAGCACGGCGCGGTCGCGGCCACGGGCGGCGCGCTTTATGAGGTTCCGGCCGAGCCGGTCGCCCATGTGGTCGATACCACGGGGGCGGGCGACCTGTTTGCCGCCGGGTTCCTGCACGGCCACGTCGAGGGCCGCCCGGTCCACGAATGCCTGCGGATCGGCGCGATCTGCGCGGCAGAGATCATCTCGCACTATGGCGCAAGGCCCGAAGCCGATCTGAAAAGCCTGGTTAACGCAAGGTTCGGCTAGTCCCTGAGGAAAATTTTTAACGATAGATACTTAGATTCGATTTCCACAGGTTTTTCCACTAGTCTCGGTCCCTTGGGCGATTCGCGCACGGAAAAAAGAGGCGCGGAAATCAAAGGGTCGGGCGCATGAATGTTGTCACGCCGATAGGGGAATTTGCCAGCCGCCGCGACATAACTGTGGACGGCGAACACCCGCGCAACGTCGTGGCCGACATTGCCACAAGGCCGCGCGGGCAGGCCCGGGTCATCACCGTCGCCAACGAAAAGGGCGGGGTCGGCAAGTCAACCGTGGCTTTCCATCTGGCCGTGGCGCTGGCGGATACCGGGCACAAGGTGCTGGCGATCGATCTTGACCGCCGCCAGCAGACCCTGACCCGCACCCTGACCAATCGCGGCGGCACCGCCAAGCGGCTGGGGGTGCGGCTTCCGCTGCCGCGCCACCTGGTCCTCCAGCAACAGTCCGGCGCGCAGCTGTGCCAGGAAATCGCCCGTGCCGGATGGGACTGCGACTATGTCGTGATCGACGCGGCCGGCCACGATTCGCCGATCGCCCGGCGCGCGATCGCGTTGGCCGACCTGCTGGTCTCGCCGGTCAATTCAAGCTTTGCCGACCTTGACCTCTTGGGCCGGTTCCACCCGGTTTCGAACAAGCTGCTGGGCCCCGGCTGCTTTTCGGCGATGGTCACCGAACTGCGCAGCGCCCGCGCCGAAGCGGGGCTGCCCGTGCTTGACTGGCTGGTGCTGCAGAACCGCAAGCGCCGCGAAACCAGCAAGAACCAGGACCGGGTCGATGCTGCGCTGCGCCGCCTTGCCCCGCGGCTCGATTTCCGGCTGGGCGCAGGGCTGTTCGAACGGGTTGCCTATCGCGAACTGTTCCTGCTGGGGCTGACCCATCTCGACCTCAAGCGGATCCCCGAGCTGGCGCGAACCAAGACCGTCGCCACCAGCGAAGTCTCGGCGCTGCTCGATGATCTGGCTATCGATGGCGAGGCCGATAGCCTGCTCAGCGGCGCGATGTTCGAAACGGCGGGCAGCTGGGCCACGGTAACGGCCTAGGCTCGGGACTCAATTACACCAGAAGGTGATGATGGCTGCGAGGAAGACGCCAGCCATATAGTTGATTGCGAGCTTGTCGTAGCGTGTGGCGATGCGTCGCCAGTCCTTGAGCCTGCACCAGAGGCGTTCGACGAGGTTGCGGGCGCGATAGGCTTCGCGGTCGTAAGGGATAGGCATCTTGCGGCTTCGGGTTGGGGGAATGACGACCTCGGCACCTTGTGCTGCGATGGCGGCGCGGATGGCATTGCTGTCATAGCCGCGGTCGGCGAGTAGCCGGTCGAACCGGCCGCGCGCGGCCTCGATCAGCGCGGGTGCCATCGTCATGTCGGATGTATTGCCGGGCGAGATCAGCAGGATACGTGGGCGTCCAGCGGCGTCGGTCAGGCCGTGGATCTTGCTGGTGCGTCCACCGCGCGAGGTGCCGATGCCTTGGGTGAAGGCCCCCCTTTTGCGCCTGCTGCCGAGCGGTGCACCTTGATGCTGGTCGAATCGATCGCGACCGAGCCCCATGCCCCGCTGTATCCGGTCAACGCCTCGAAAACCGCGAACCAGACGCCCTGTCGGCTCCAGCGATGGAAGCGGTTGTAGATCGTCGTGTACGGCCCGTACTCCGGCGGACAGTCGCGCCAGCGCGCGCCGATCCGCAGCATGTGCACGATCCCCGAAATCACCCGCCGGTCGTCCACGCGCCGTGCGCCGCATCGTCCGCTTGGCAGCAAGGGCTCGATCCGTGCCCACTCCGCATCGCTCAACCAGGTCAGTGACTTGCCCATCAACACCTCCACATCAGCAGAAGCCTTGAATCAGAACATCACCTCGCATGCAATCTGATTGAGTACGGAGCCTA
>JANPMA010000087.1:0-14615 GCA_031422595.1 Novosphingobium sp.
AACCGCGAATCGAGCTCTTTGCCCTCAGCCTCAGCCTCATCCAGCCGCGTGCGCAGCTCGGCCGCAGGGCGCGAACCCGCAAACCAGCCGCCCAGCGCGCCCGCAGCGAGGCCCAGCAAAAGCAATACTATCGGGAGAATCTGTCCGTCCATATCAACTCCACAGTGGCCGGTAGGGAGCAATCCCTACCGGCCTGCCGTGTTGGTGACCTTCAGCGAAACCGAAGATCGATTAGGGCGTCAGCTTCGCTTGCAAACCCTGCGGGTGAACAAGCGAAAATCGCACCATCTGCTGAGATCAGCAGCCAGTGAACACCATCAGCCATCCAACACAGCGAATAGAGACGATTCTTCATCGTCGTTCCTCTCTGTGTTGAGGCAGGCTACTCTGGTCGTCGACTGCTTGTCGTGTCGTCGTTCACGTTATGCTGGCGGCCATTTGGCTCTTCTCAGGGATACGCTGCGGTCGAAAGGATCAAACACAACCGGGGACGTTCATAGCGACGAGCAGTGTGCTCGACTCTCCCTTGCCCAAGGGCGAGACCTCTTGAAGACTAAGCGAACAGGACGGGAACGCAAGTGTGTTCTATGCAAAATGATCCGAACTGGTGGATAAATCTGGGGAAGCGAAAAAATCAAGCCGCCTTGCGCAACTTCTCAAGCTTCTTGAGCACCATTTGCCGCTTGAGCCGCGAGAGATGGTCGATGAACAGCACCCCTTCGAGGTGGTCCATCTCGTGCTGCAGGCAGGTTGCGAGCAGTCCGTCGATCGTTTGCTCGTGAACCTTGCCGTCCAAATCCTGCCAGCGCGCGCGGATTCGCGAGGGGCGTTCGACGTCAGCGTAGATCTCGGGCACCGAGAGGCAGCCTTCGGAATAGACCGAGTGTTCAGCCGAAGGGTCCATGATCTCGGGATTGATGAACACTTGCGGCTCGCGCTTGGTCGGCTGGTGATGGTGATGATGGCCATCATGATCGCACGGCTCAGGCTCGGCATCCTCATCGTCGGGCTGAAGATCGATCACCAGCACGCGCAGCGGCACGCCCAGCTGGATCGCGGCAAGGCCGACCCCGGGGGCGTCATACATGGTCTCGAACATGTCATCGACCAGGGTGCGCAGCTCGGCATTGAACTCGGTTACGGGGGCCGAGACCTGCTTGAGCACGGGATCGGGAACTTCGAGGATTTCGCGAATAGCCATAGGGGGCAGATAGTGGCGTTGCGCAGCGTTCGCAAGGCAGGACAAACCGCAAATCTCGTTCGGAACAACGCGGCATGCCTGAGAGTTATGGTCAGGAACCGAGGAGTTTCACTCATGAAAAACCAGACCAGCACCATCGTCGATCTCGAAACCGACTTCTGGCAGATGATTGTCTGCAAAGATGCCAAAGCCGCGAAATTGATGATTGCAGATGAGTGCCTGATTACCGGTCCGATGGGCGCGATAAAGATCGATCCCGACAAATACGAGACGATGACCCGCGAAGGAAAATGGCTACTCGACAGCTTCGAATTCAGCGATGTGCAGGTTATCTTTCCGGCAAAGGACGTGGCGGTAATTGCGTACAAGGTTCACCAAAAAGGCGAAATGGCCGACAGGCCGATGGACCTGCATTGCGCCGACAGCACAACCTGGATCCGCGATGGAAAGGTTTGGAAATGCGCACTGCATACCGAAACAGTGCTATCCGGCGCTGCCACATCATAGGCTCAACCCATTGGTCGCCGTGCCCGCAAGGCCTGCGCCAAAGTTCCTTCATCAAGGTAATCAAGCTCACCCCCGACCGGCAGCCCGTGGGCCAGCTGGGTGATTCGCACCGGGTAGTTCTCCAGCCGCTCGGCGATGTAGTGCGCGGTGGTCTGGCCCTCCAGCGTGGCGTTCATGGCGAGGACCACTTCGTCGATCCCGCCCTGGCTGACCCGCTCGATCAGCTTGCCGATCGTCAGGTCCTCGGGCCGCACCCCCTCCAGCGCCGAAAGCCGTCCGCCCAGCACGTGGTACTTGCCCGCGAACAGCCTGGCGCGGTCGAGCGCCCACAGGTCCGCGACATCCTCCACCACGCAGAGCGAACGCGGATCACGCTTGTGATCGCTACAGATCCCGCAGGGGTTGCTGGTATCGACATTGCCGCAAGTGGCGCATTCGATCAGCCCCTCGCGCACCGCATCGAGCGCCTCGAGCAAGGCCACCAGCGAAGTCTCGCGCCGCTTGATCAGCCACAGCACCGCGCGCCGGGCCGAGCGCGGGCCAAGCCCAGGGATGCGGCTGAGTGCGCTGGTCAGTGCTTCGATCTCTTGCGATGCCATGGGGGGACAGATAGGGGCCTTTGTGAGAGAATTGAACCGAAAAGCCCTTCCCCGCTGGGGAAGGGTTGGGATGGGGGTTCAACATTGGCGTCGAGCCCCCACCCCAACCCCTCCCCGCCGGGGAGGGGCTTTCGAATGCGAGGCAGGCTGTGCGGATCATTTTCATGGGAACCCCGGATTTCGCTGTCCCGGCGCTGCAGGCGCTGGTCGCGGCGGGGCATGAGGTGGTGGCCGCCTATACCCAGCCCCCCCGCCCCGGCGGTCGGCGCGGCAAGGAGCTGACCCCTACCCCGGTGCACAAGGCGGCCGAGCCGCTGGGGATCGAGGTGCGGCATCCGGTTTCGTTGAGAGGCACGGAGGAACAGGCGGCGTTTGCGGCACTTGATGCGGACATTGCGGTGGTTGCCGCCTATGGCCTGATCCTGCCGCAAGCGGTGCTCGACGCGCCAAAGCACGGCTGCGTCAACATTCACGCCAGCCTGCTCCCTCGCTGGCGCGGCGCGGCGCCGATCCAGCGGGCGATCCTGGCCGGGGATGAGGTGACCGGGGTAACCATCATGCAGATGGAGGCCGGGCTCGATACCGGGCCGATGCTGGCCGCGGTGAAGACTCCGGTGGACGGCAAAACAACGGGCGAATTGACCGAGGAACTGTCGGAATTGGGCGCAAACCTGATGATTGAGGTGCTGGCCGACCTGCCGGGCCGTGCAGCGGCGGTTCAGCCCGACGAGGGCGTCACCTATGCCCACAAGATCGACAAGGCCGAAGCGCGGATCGATTGGGCGCGGAGCGCAGAGCAGATCGAACGCCATGTCCGCGCCTTTGCGCCCGCGCCGGGGGCGTGGTTCGAGTTTGAAGGTGAACGGTGCAAGGTGCTCGCGGCAGAGCTGGTGGAAGGAAGCGGTGCGCCGGGCACTGTGCTTAGCGACGTGCTGACCGCAGCTTGCGGGACTGCTGCAATACGCCCGATACTCGTTCAGCGCGCGGGACGACCGGCCATGGCCACGGCTGACATGCTACGCGGGTGGGTGATTGAAGCAGGAACCAGCCTCACTTGACCCGCTTCGCCCTCACCCTTGAATTCGACGGCACGCCATTCTTCGGGCTGCAGCGTCAGGCCCAGGGCCTCAGCGTCCAGCAGGCGGTGGAGGAAGCGGTGCATGCCACCACCGGCGAGACCGTCACGCTCCATGCCGCCGGACGGACCGATGCGGGCGTGCATGCACTGGGAATGCGGGTGCATGTCGATGTGGCGAAGGACATCGACGCCTTCCGGCTGATGGAGGCGCTCAACCACCACTTGCGGCCGAACCCGATAGCAGTGCTGGCCTGCGAAGTGGTGGCCGATGACTGGCACGCCCGGTTCTCCTGCATCGGCCGCGAGTACCTTTACCGGATCGCTAATCGCCGCGCGCCGCTGACGCTCGATCTCAACCGTGCCTGGCAAGTGGCCCAGCCGCTCGATGCCGGGGCGATGCACCGCGCCGCGCAGGCCTTGGTCGGGCATCACGATTTCACCACTTTCCGCTCGGTTCACTGCCAGGCCCAGAGCGCGGAAAAGACGCTCGACCTGCTCAGCGTGGAGCGGGTGGGCGAGGAAGTGCACATCCGCGCCGCTGCGCGCAGCTTCCTGCACCATCAGGTCCGCTCAATGGTCGGCTGCCTCGCGCTGGTCGGGATGGGCCGCTGGCGCGAGGACCAGGTGGCCGAGGCACTAGCCGCGCGCGACCGTGCCGCGCTGGGCCTCAATGCGCCAAGCGAGGGGCTCTATTTCATCAGGGCGATTTATCCCGAAACCTAACCCTAATCCCTACTCCGTTCATCCCGAGTGAAGTCGAGGGACAGCCTCCACACGCAGCCCCTCGACTTCGCTCGGGGCGAACGGGTATGGGTGAGTGGAAATGGGAGAATCAAACATGGCATTCACCGGCAAGCAGCTCACCACCCAGCTCGACGCGGACGGCACCTTGACCGTCCAGCTCAACGACAAAACCTGGGACGATCCCAAGCCCGGTCAGGTGCTGATCAAGGTTGAGGCCAGCCCGATCAACCCGTCGGATCTGGGCCTGCTGTTCGCCAGCGCCGATACCGAAGGTGCGGCCTATTCACCCGGCAAGGTCGTCGCGAAAATGCCCGACAACGCCACCCGGGCGATGAAGGCGCGGCACGGGATGGCGATGCCGGCCGGCAACGAAGCGGCTGGCGTGGTGGTCGCCGCAGGCGAAGGTGCCGAGCACCTGATGGGCAAGCGTTATGCCTGCGTACCTGGCAGCGCCTATGCCAATTATGCCTATGCCGATGCCACCATGGGTTTCGCTGTTGATGACAGCGTGAGCGCAGAACAGGCCGCAAGTTCGTTCGTTAACCCGATGACCGCGCTGGGTTTCACCGAAACCAAGAAGCTTGAAGGCTTCACCGGGATTGTCCACGCCGCCGCTGCTTCGAACCTGGGGCAGATGCTGGTCAAGATCTGCCTTGAAGACGGTATCCCGCTGGTCAACATCGTACGCAGCGAGGAGCAGGTGAAGCTGCTCAAGGACCTCGGCGCGACCCATGTGCTCAACATGACCGACGCTGATTTCATGCCCAAGCTGATCGACGCGATTGCCGAGACCAAGGCGATGATCGGCTTCGATCCGATCGGCGGGGGCACGCTGTCGGGACAGATCCTGACCGCGATGGAAGCCGCCGCCAGCCGCGGCGCCGCCTTCAGCCGCTATGGCTCGAGCGAGGCCAAGAAGGTCTACATCTATGGCGCGCTCGATCTGGGGCCGACGGTGCTCAACCGCGCCTTTGGCCTGACCTGGGACCTGGCCGGGTGGTTGCTGACCCCGTTCATGATGAAGGCGGGGATGGAAGTAGTCGGCCGGATGCGCGCGCGGGTGATGAAAGACCTGACCACCACTTTCGCCAGCCACTATGCCAAGAAGGGCAACCTTGAGCATATGCTGACCAAGGACGCGGTCGCGATGTACAACGCCCGGCGCACCGGTGAGAAGTATCTGGTCACGCCGTAATTCCTCCCCCTTAGGGGAGGGGGACCACGAAGTGGTGGAGGGGTACGGGCGAGTGATCCTGACGGTGAAGGACTGCGCGGGGAGTTGGCCGGCGAGGTAGTGACCACCTGCGCGTACCCCTCCACCATGCCGCGCCTCTGGCGCGGTTTATCCTGAGCGCGGCTGCTAAGCCGCAAGCCGAAGGGCATGGTCCCCCTCCCCGTGCCGGGGAGGATTTGTCGTTCGTCGATCCGTCGATTGACTCCGCTCATGCCTGCCCGAATAGTCCCGGCAACAGGGAGAATCCATCATGCCACACCGTCACGTCACGGCTTCGCGCCTCGCCCTTTGCCTTGCGTTGGCTCTGCCTGCTGCCGCCCGGGCCGAAGACGCCAAGGACGCGCCCAAGTGGGACGTTTCTGCGCCCCCGGGGATGACCGTGCGGCAAGTGCCGATCGCGGTCGAGGAAGGCACCTGGATGAACCTGGATGTCAGCCCCGACGGGCAGACGCTGGCCTTCGACCTGCTGGGCGATATCTACACCATGCCGATCGCTGGCGGCACCCCGGCCCGGATCGCCGAAGGGCTGGCCTATGAAACCCAGCCGCGCTTCTCGCCCGATGGCAAGCGCATCTCGTTCACCTCCGACCGCGGCGGCGGTGACAACATCTGGATCATGAACCGCGACGGGTCTGACAAGCGCCAGCTGACCAAGGAAGACTTCCGCCTGCTCAACCAGGCGACATGGAGCCCCGATGGGCGCTTCATCGCGGCCAAGAAGCACTTCACCACCCAGCGTTCGCTCGGCACCGGCGAAGTCTGGCTCTATCACGTTTCGGGCGGCAGCGGCGTGGTGCTGGTCAAGAAACCCAACGAGACCCACCAGAAGGAGCTGGGCGAGCCGACCTTCGCGCCCGATGGCAAGCACATCTATTTCACCCGCAACACCACGCCCGGCGGCACTTTCCAGTACGCCCAGGACAGCAACGCCCAGATCTTCGCGATCGAGCGCTACAATCTTGAAACCGGCGAGACCGAGCAGGTGGTGGGCGGCGAAGGCGGCGCGGTGCGCCCGGCCCCTTCGCCCGATGGCAAGAAGCTGGCCTACGTAAAGCGCGAGCGGACCCGCTCGAAACTCTACATCCGCGATCTGGCCAGCGGCGAGGACCGCAAGGTCTATGACGCGCTCGATCAGGACGTGCAGGAAACCTGGGCGGTGACCGGGGTCTATCCCAACATGGCCTGGACCCCGGATTCGCAGAGCCTGGTGTTCTGGGCCGGGGGCAAGCTCAACCGCCTGTCGCTGGCCAGCGGCAAGGCCCAGGTGATCCCGTTCAGGATCGAGGACAGCCGCGGCGTGATCGATCCGCTGCGCCCGCTGGTGGCGGTTGCGCCTGGCAGTTTTGACACCAGGATGCCGCGCGGCGCGGCGGTCTCGCCCGATGGCGGCAAGGTGGTGTTCGAAACGCTGGGCCAGCTGTGGATCAAGCCGATGGCCGGAGGCGAGCCGCGGCGGCTGACTTCCGATGCTGCCGCGATGGAAGGCTATCCGGCCTGGTCGCGCGATGGCAAACGGGTGGCCTTTGTGCGCTGGACCGATGCCGGGCTTGGTGAAGTGCGCACGGTCAGCTCCGCTGGCGGTGCATCGCGCACGGTGACCCGTCCGGGGCACTATGCCCGTCCGGCCTTTTCGCCAGACGGCACGACGATTGCCTTTGAAAAGCGTCAGGGCGGCGGATTGGTCAGCCCGCGCGGCTCGGGCGAAACCGGGATCTTCCGCGTGGCCGCAAGCGGCGGCGAAGCGGTGCGGGTGACCCGCGACGGCGGCCACCCGCAATTCGGCGCCGCCAGTGACCGGCTGTTCGTGGTCCGCAGCGGCGGCGGCAAGATCAGCCTGGTCAGCCTTGACCTCAACGGCGAAGCCGCGCGGACCCACGCCAGCGGCGAGCTGGTGACCGACTATTCGGTTTCGCCCGATGGCCAGTTCATGGCCTTTCGCCAGAATTACCAGGCGTTTGTCATGCCGATGATGCCGGGCACGCAAGAGGTTTCGGCCTCGCCTGCGGGCGGACCGCTGCCGGTGCTGCGGGCCAGCGGCGACGGGGCCGACTGGATCCACTGGTCCAGCCAGGGCCAGCGCCTGCACTGGTCGCTGGGGCCCAGGCTGTTCAGCGCCGATCGCAGCGCGATGTTCGCCGATGCGCCCCTGGCCAAGGACGCCAAGGCGGCCAAGTTCGAAGCGCCCAAAAGCGGCGTCTCGCTGTCGATGCGGGTCACCGCCGACAGGCCCACCGGCAGCGTGGCCCTGGTCGGCGCCAGGGTCGTGACCATGGCCGCTGCCGATGGCGGTACTATTACTGATGGGGTGGTGCTGATCGAAGGCAACCGGATCAAGGCGATTGGTCGGCGCGGCGAAGTGGCGATCCCGGCCGGCACGCCGGTGGTCGATGTTACCGGCAAGACGATTATCCCCGGGCTGATCGATGCCCATGCCCACGGACCCTATGGGGTCGATGAATATACCCCGCAGGTCAATTGGGCCGAAATGGTCAACCTGGCGCTGGGGGTCACCACCCGGCACGATCCGTCAAGCAGCGCGGCAACGGCGTTCCCGGCGCTTGAGATGGTCTGGGCTGGCAAGATCATCGGACCGCGCAGCTTTTCGACCGGCGAGATCGTCTATGGCGCCAAATCGCCCGAAGTCTATGCCCAGATCGACAGTCTGGCCGATGCCCGCAACCACGTCCGCCGATTGAAGGCGCAAGGCGCGCATTCGATCAAGAACTACAACCAACCGCGCCGCGAACAGCGCCAGCAGGTTGTTGCCGCGGCGCTGGAAGAAGGGATGCGCTCGGTGGCCGAGGGCGGCTCGCTCTACAGCCTCGATGTAACGCTGATCACCGATGGCAACACCACGGTTGAACACAACATCCCGGCGGGGGTGTTCTACGAGGATCTGGTCCAGCTCTTCTCCGGATCGAAAGTCGGCTACACGCCCACGCTGGTGGTTACCTATGGCGGGCCGGCCGGCGATCCCTATTGGCGCGCGCACACCGAAGTGTGGAAGCACCCGCTGCTGCAAAAGCACCAGCCGGCCGCCGCGCTGGCGGCTGGCAGCGCGCGGCGCGACCTGGCCGCAGAAGAGGACTATGTCGATGACGACAACGCCCGCGAAGCGGCCAAGCTGGCCCGGCGCGGGGTGCCGGTTTCGATCGGCGCGCACGGCCAGGAACCCGGCATTGCCGCCCACTGGGAGCTGTGGTCGTTCGTGCGCGGGGGGATGACCCCGCTCGAAGCCTTGCGCGCCGGCACGATCGAGGCGGCGCGTTCGCTGGGTTATCAGGCTGACGTCGGCTCGCTCGAGGTCGGCAAGCTGGCCGACCTGGTGGTGCTCGACGCCGATCCCACCCAGGACATCCGCAATTCGGACAAGGTCTCCAAGGTGATGCTGGGCGGCCATCTCTATGACGCCGCGACGCTCAACGAGGAAGTCACCGGCACCCGCAAGCGGGCGGCCTATTGGTGGGAAAGTGGCGGCGGCGGCAACGGCACCAGTTCCGGGACAAGTTCCATCGGGACGCACGCCGATTCGGATTGAGAGTGATCCGGTCTAGTTCCGGTCCAAAGTGCGGAACCACTGCAGAATTTCAACCTCGCTGCGGCTGTCGGCGTTGCGCCAGCTGACTGCGTCCTTCTTGGAATTGATCCGCTTGCCCTTGGGCGAGACAACGAACATCGCCGGCGTGCTTTTGAGTTTCCTGATCCCCAGCTTCCCGACCAGATCGAGATTGCGGCCGTTGCCGGTCTGCGGCACGCCAACGTCGATGAAGGTCACGACATAGCGGCCGGCAAATTCGGTCTTGAACTTGTCGGACGTCAGCACTTTGGCCAGGCCGCGGCTATCGTGGCACCAGTCCGCGCCAAATACGATCACGGCCGACTTGCCGCTCGCCTTGGCCTCGGCCAGTGCGCCATCGAACACTGCGGGGCCATCGGCTTCGGCAGGGAAATAGTGGGTTTCTGTCGGTTTGGCGGCAGCCGGGGGCGAAGGCGCCAGAACCGGTTCTACTGCTCCCAGCAAGACCGGCAGCAACGGAGCAGCAAAACGCAGCGCGGCGCTCACCCCTTGGCGACCACGCTCTCAGGCAAGTCGGTGCCGAACACCCGCTGGTAGTATTCGGCCACCAGCATCCGCTCGGTCTCATCACACTTGTTGAGGAAGCTGAGCCGGAAGGCGAAGCCGGGATCCTTGAAGATCGCGGTGTTCTGGGCCCAGGTGATCACGGTGCGCGGGCTCATCACGGTCGAGATATCGCCGTTCATGAAACCGTGGCGGGTCAGATCGGCGACCTTGACCATCTGGGTGACCAGTTCGGGCGCGGTCTGGGTGACTTTCTTGAGCACGATCTCGCTCTCAACCTGGGCCGGCAGATAGTTGAGTGCGACGACAATGTTCCAGCGGTCCATCTGCGCCTGATTGATCGCCTGGGTGCCGTGATAGAGCCCCGAGGTATCACCCAGCCCGACCGTGTTGGCGGTGGCGAACAGGCGGAACCACGGGCTGGGGCGGATCACCCGGTTCTGGTCGAGCAGGGTCAGCTTGCCTTCGGTTTCGAGCACGCGCTGGATCACGAACATCACGTCGGGGCGGCCGGCGTCATATTCGTCGAACACCAGCGCAACCGGGTGCTGCAGCGCCCAGGGCAGCAGCCCTTCGCGAAACTCGGTAACCTGCAAGCCATCGCGCAGCACGATCGCGTCGCGCCCGATCAGATCGATCCGGCTGATATGCGCGTCAAGGTTGATCCGCACCGTTGGCCAGTTGAGCCGGGCGGCGACCTGTTCGATGTGGGTCGACTTGCCGGTGCCGTGATAGCCCTGCACGATCACCCGGCGGTTGAAGGCAAAACCCGCCAGGATCGCCAAAGTGGTATCCGCATCGAAGACATAGGCGTCATCGACATCGGGGGTGCGTTCGTCGGGCTGGCTGAAGGCGGGAACCTTCATGTCGATATCGATCCCGAACAGCTCGCGCACGTCGATCTCGCGATCGGGCGCGGACAGGATCGTGTTGCCGCTGGTATCGAGCTGGATGTTCGGAATTTCGGTCATGACGGTGAACCGCCTATACGTGGCATCGCGGCGGTGCAATACGGTTTGCGTTGCAATTGACGACTCAATGGAGAAGCCCGATGAAGGTCCACGGATTTCCGCTCTCGCCGTTCGTGCGCAAGGTCCATGTGCTGGCCGCTGAGAAGGACGTTGGAATCGAGATGGTGCTGGGCCGCCCGGGCGAGCCTTCGCCGGAGTTTCTGGCGGCCAGTCCGTTCCGCAAGATCCCGGCGCTGCAGGACGGCGATTTCAACCTGTGCGATTCGACCGCGATCTGCACCTACATCGATGCCAAGCACCCCGAACCGCCGATGTGTCCCGGCGATCCCCGGGCCAAGGCGCGAGCGATCTGGTTCGAGGAATTCGCCGACACGATCCTGGTCGCGTCGGGCGGCAAGGTGCTGTTCAACACCTTTGTCGGACCCAGGCTGATGGGCCTGCCTGGCGACGAAGCGGTGGCCGAACAGGGCCGCAAGGAACTGGGCCCGATCATGGACTACCTTGAAGCCCATGCGCCCGACAGCGGCTGGCTGGCCGGGGATGACTTCAGCATCGGCGATATCGCGGTGGCCTGCGCGCTGCGTTCGATGGGCTACATCGGGCTTGAGCCGGACCCCGCGCGGCATCCGCGCGCGGCGGCCTGGTATGAGCGGGTCAAGGCCCGCCCCAGCTGGCGGCTGGTGGCTGAGCGCGAGGCGGCAGTGATGAGCCGGGTTCTGCCGAACGGCTGATCAGGCCACCCCCACTACGGCAAAGTCCGTCGCGCGGCAGGCCCGGTCGCGGCCGTCGGCCTTGGCCCGGTAAAGCGCGGCATCGGCCAGGCGGTAGAGCCGCTTCCAGTCCTCTTCGCTGGCCAGCCGACCATCGGCAAAGCCCAGGCTGACCGTGACTTTCCAGTCCAGCGGCATGGCTTTGGCGCGGATTGCTTCGAGGATCTTCTCGGGCGGGCATTCACGCTGGTGTTCCAGCGGCACCAGCAGGGCGAATTCCTCGCCGCCCAGCCGCACGGCCAGGCTGTCAGCCGGGCGGCAGCTTTGCAGCACGTCGGCAACCGCGCACAGCACCTCGTCACCGGCATCGTGGCCCAGCCGGTCGTTGATCGCCTTGAAGTGATCGATGTCGACCAGCAGCAGGCGGTGCACCGCGTTGCGCCCGACTGCCATGTGGACGAAGGCCCGGCGGTTGAGCAATCCGGTCAGCGGATCGGAGTTGGCCAGCCGCAAGGCGCTCTGTTCGCTGGCCCGGGCACGGTCGCGCTCGTTCGACAATTCGCGCAGACGCGTGACGATCAGCATGGTCGACAGCAGCGATTCGATCGACAGCGCGAACAGGTTGCCATTGTCGAGCCAGAAGCTGTAGCCGATCAGCCCCATCCCGTGGGCCGCGCGCAGCGCCGAAACCAGGATCGGGGCCGACCAGGCCAGCAGGAACAGCCAGAAATAGCGCACCCGCGCCCGCCAGGCCGACCAGATAATCGGAATCAGCAGGGCAATCAGCAGACCGGCCGAACCGAAATAGAGCTTGTCGAGCAGCCAGCCCATGGTCGGTGCCATGGCTGCGAATGTCACTGACACCGCCAGGCAGATGCCGGTGGCCCAGGTGATCGCCCGGCGCAGCACAGGCCCGATCACCCGTGACCCGAAGAAGTCCAGCATGAAGCGCATGCCGAAGACTGCAGCCAGACACAGGAAAACATAGTTGAGCCGCAGGCGATCATTGTTTTCCAGCACCGGGATGAACTTCATGGCCAGGCTGGACGAGCTGAAGGTGTAAGCCATCAAGGCCGCCACCATGGCCGAATAGGTCAGCTGGAAGGCGTGGCGAAGCACCGACCAAAGCGCGATATTGTAGGCCAGCAGCGCCAGCGACAATCCGCCAAACGCTGCATAGAGCGCGATCATCCAGCGCTGGATTTCTTCGCTTTCGCTCCGCTTCATCAGCTCTGCGCCAAGCACCACCCCGCGCCAGTTGGCCGAGTTTCCGGTTTCGATGTAGATTCCATCGAGCGGCGCGGTCCTGGCGGGCACAGGAAACTCGAAGATCGCACCGATCGTCATGTATTTGCGGGCGTTTTGCGAATTGAAAGCAAGGGCAGCGGTGGTGCCATCGGCATAGTGGAACACAACCCGCTCGGCATCCTGCCAGACGCTGGTGTGGCGCAGCACCAAGGGGTCAGTGGGGTGCGAGATGACCGGCCTGAAGCGCAGTTGCACGCCGAAATCGCCCGATCCGTGGCGGCTCTGGTCGGCGTCACAAGCGAACTTCGGAAGCGCGGCCGCCTGCTTTTCGAGCGGTGCTACGCAGGTCTGGACCGGAATTTGGGCATGCGCGGCGGTGCTCACGCCCAGCGCAAGCACCAGCACGCAGATCAGCTGCAGCAAGAACCCCCGGGTCGAATTCATCCGATGATCGCTAAGCCATTGAGGCAAATATAGGGTTAATGAACGGCTTACGGAAGTACGGACCAGTTGGTATGTCAAATGCAATGATCCCGAATCAGCCCTTCCACCGCTTCACGTCCAAAGAGGCGAAAGGGTGCACTCACGACCCCGCGATCAGCGATGAAATCGGTGCCAGCATGGTGAAGTGCGAGGCAGATGCACAGGAGGCAGCACAATGAGCTATTTCGATATCGCGATTTACCCGGTCAAGACTGCCGACAAGCAGGCCCTGGCCGATTTCGCCTCCACGACCGACGCGATCTTCGTCGAATACGGCGCCTTGCGGCTGATCGATGCCTGGGGCGATGACGTGCCCCATGGCAAGCTGACCGATCTCTATCGCGCGGTCGCAGCGGAGGAAGGCGAAACGGTTTGCATCGGGATCATCGAATGGCCCGACAAGGCCGCCCGCGACAGCGGCTGGGCCAGGCTTGAGGCCGATCCGCGCATGGCCGGACTGCACGGTCCGATGGACGGCAAACGGATGATTTTCGGAGGCTTTGCAGGATTGGTTGACATCATCGGGAACCGAGCAGGATCATGACCACGTTGCAAGGCAGCTGGATCTGGTACGAATTGATGAGCCGCGATCCCGAAGGCTCCAAAGCGTTCTACGAAGCGGTGGTTGGCTGGACCATGTCGACCGGGCACGGTGAAAACGACATGGACTATGGCTTCATCACCCGCGCCGATGGCGGGATGACTGGCGGACTGCTGCGGCTCAAGCCCGAGATGATCGAACACGGGGCACGGCCGTGCTGGGCAGGCTATATCGGGGTCGACGATGTCGATGCCATGGTTCAGGCGGTCAAAGCGGCCGGCGGATCGGTCTTGCTCGAGCCCATCGACATCGCCATGGCCGGGCGTGTTGCGATGGTCGCCGATTGCTGCGGCGCGGCGTTCTACATTATGACTCCCAATTCGTCGGGCGAAAGCGGCGAAAGCACTTCGTTCGCAGCCCTGCCCCGCAACGGCAGCTGCGGCTGGAACGAGCTTTATTGCGGCGATCTCGAGCGCGCGGAGAAGTTCTACACCTCCCTGTTCGGCTGGACCCTGCCCGATGCGATGGACATGGGGCCGATGGGAAAATACCAGTTCTTCGCCCACGACGGGGTGACGCTAGGCGCGATGATGAAGAAGCCCGATACGGTGCCGGTTTCGGTCTGGGGACACTACTTCTGGGTGGAGAGCATCGTGGCGGCCACGGGGCTGATCGAGGCGGGCGGGGGCCATGTAGTCAACGGTCCGATGGAGGTCCCCGGAGGCGACTGGATCGTCCAGGCAATCGACCCGCAATGCGCGCTGTTCAGTCTGGTTGGTGGGCCGTGAGCGCGACCGGATCTCCCGCTCCCGAACTCGCGGTATCGCAATGGTTCAACACAGCCGAGCCGCTGACGCTTGCGGCGCTACGCGGCAAGGTCGTGCTGCTCCACGCTTTCCAGATGCTTTGCCCTGGCTGCACCGCCCATGGCACGCCGCAAGCAGAAAAGGCGCACCGCATGTTCAACGGCAGCGACTTGACCGTGATCGGCCTGCACACGGTGTTTGAGCATCACGAAGCGATGACGCCCGTTGCCCTGGCAGCCTATATCCACGAATACCGCCTGACCATGCCGATCGGGGTGGATCAGCCGGGGAGCAGCGGCCCGGTCCCGGTGACCATGGAACGCTTCCAGCTGCGCGGGACGCCCAGCGCGGTGCTGATCGGGCGCGACGGGCGGGTCCTGCACCACGGCTTCGGTCAGGAAGAGGACATGGC
>JANPMA010000088.1:0-21508 GCA_031422595.1 Novosphingobium sp.
GGGGTGGGGGGGGGTGGCGCCGCGCGTGCGGCGCCCGCCAAGCGAGTGGCGCCGCTTCACCCCCCCTCGACCCCCTCCTCTGAAGAGGAGGGGAGGTAAACCTGATGTGGGAGCGGATCGCGGCGATGATTTTCAAGGAAGTGCGCCAGATGGTGCGCGATCCCGGGACGATCGCAATGATGCTGATGTTTCCGATCATCCAGCTGCTGATCTTCGGGGTGGCGATCAACAACGATCCGCGCCACTTGCCGCTGGCGATCGAGGCCAATGACAATTCGCAGTTCAGCCGGGCGATCGTATCATCCTTGCGCGCCACCAGCTATTTCGACGTGGTCGAAGTGGTCGGCGGCTATGGCGAAGGCGAGCGGCTGATCGCCGAGGGCAAGGCCTCGTTCGTGCTGACGATCCCGCCCGATTTCAGCCGCGGCGTGGTGCGCGGCGAGCGCCCGCAGCTGCTGCTGACCGTCGATGCCACCGATCCCGCCAGCACCGGCCCCGCCACCGCGGCGGTGAACGAAGCGGTGAACCGGGCCATGGCGCAGGAATTGACCGGGCCGCTCGCGATCCGGCAAGCCACGCCGCCGCCGGTCAGCCTGGTGCTGCACCGCGCCTACAACCCCGAGGGGATCACCAGCCACAACACCGTGCCGGGGCTTTTGGCGATCATCCTGTCGATGACCATGGTGGCCTTGACCGCGATGTCGGTCAGCCGCGAGGTCGAGCAGGGGACGATGGAGAACCTGCTCGCCACGCCGCTCAGGCCGATCGAGGTGATGGTCGGCAAGATCGTGCCCTATTTCGCGATCGGCCTGGTCCAGACTGTGGTGATCCTGATCGCCGCCAAAGTGATCTTCGAAGTGCCGTTCGTGGGCTCGCTGGTGCTGCTCTTGGCCTGCACGCTGCTGTTCGCGCTGGTTTGCCTGGCCTTGGGCTTCACCATGTCGACGCTGGTTTCCAGCCAGGTCCAGTCGATGCAGGCCTCGATGTTCTACCTGATGCCCTCGATCCTGCTTTCGGGCTTCGCCTTCCCGTTTCGGGGCATGCCCTGGCCGGTGCAGTGGCTGGCCGAACTGCTGCCGCCGACGCACTACATCCGGCTGGTCCGCGGGATCATGCTCAAAGGCTGGGACTGGCGGCTGGCCGTGCCCGAAAGCGCGGTGCTGCTGCTGATGCTGGTGGCCTTCGGGACGATCGCGGTGCAGCGGTATCGGGATACGGTGGCGTAATGACGCTGGGGGCTTCGACAGGCTCAGCCTGAGCGGGTTTGAGAG
This sequence comes from Novosphingobium sp., assembly GCA_031422595.1. Classification (GTDB taxonomy): domain Bacteria; phylum Pseudomonadota; class Alphaproteobacteria; order Sphingomonadales; family Sphingomonadaceae; genus Novosphingobium. The sequence goes on from JANPMA010000088.1 coordinate 1,272, forward strand.
CAACTTCCAAACCCGCTCAGGCTGAGCCTGTCGAAGCCTTGCTGTTTTCCAATTACTTCGCGGGCACGTCCACCCCCTCGGGCAGCACGGTCACTTCCACCGCCCCGCCTGCGGTCAGGTACAGCCTGGCCAGCGCCTGCAAATCCTTGGCCGTGATCGCCTGGATCCGCGCCTTGCCAGCCAGGTAGCGTTCGATCCGGTCGGGTTCGGTTTGGGCGCGGTCGACCAGCGAGAGCCAGCCAGAGTTGTTCTTGAGCGCGTTGTCGACATATTCGAGGACCGGGGCCTTGGCGCGAAGCAGGACATCGTCGCTGATCGGAGCCTTAGACAATCCGGCGATTGTCGAGTTCATCGCGGTGCGGGTCGCCGGTACTTCTTTGACATCAACAGAAGCCGATATCTGGAACACACCATAGCCCCGCCAGGTCCGAGAGCTGCTGCTGGATGCGCCAGGCGAATAGGTCTTGCCCAGCGTCTCGCGTAGATCCTCCAACAGCTCGATCTGGACCACGCGTTCTAGCAGCCACAGCTGCAAGTCGATCACCGGATCCTCGCCGTCGCGGGTTGGCCAGGTCAGGGTTACCAGTGCCTGATCCTTGACCCCGGTGTGGCGCAGCACATGCGGCTTGCGGTCCTTGGTGAAGCTGCGTTGGCGCTGCTCGGCATAGGGGCGAAAATTGGCTTCGCGTTTGGGCAGGGCGCCGAACGTCCGGGCGACCAGCGCGATCGCCGCGTCTTCATCGAAATCGCCAACGATCCCGATCTCGATCGCGCCATTTTGCAGCCGCTCGGAAATGTCCCCCTTCAGCTTGGCAAAGCCCAGCTTGCGCCAGTCTTCGACATTGCCGAGGATGAAACGCGGATCGTTGTCCGACAGGATCGCGGCGAGATCGGCGGACAGTGCCGAGCCAGGCGTGGCGCGCAGCGCCGCAAAGAAATTGTTGATCGATTGGTGGAACAGGACTTCGCCTTCCTTGCGATAGCCCGGATCGGTGACCTGTGCGGTGAGCAATTGCAGTTCCAGCTCAAGGTCCTTGGGCGTGGTCGATGCGATGGCGACAAAGGTCTCGTCGCTGGGCGACAGATTGGCCGAGACCGTCCGCCCGGCCAGCAGCGTGTCGAGCTCGTCTTTGCTGTGCTTGCCAAGTCCGCCCAGGTTCAGCACTCCGACCATCCGCGTCGCCAGGGGGTTTTCCCTGGTGTTGAGCAGATTGCCGCCGTCGATCGAGACCTGGACCAGCACCTGATCCTTCTTGAGGTCGGTGCGCTTGAGGTTGAGTCGCACGCCGTTTTCGAACCGGATCATCCGGATCCCCAGGGCAGGCTCAACCGTGTCGCTGACCACTTTGCCGGCCGGGCCGAAATCGGTGTAGCCAAAGGCAGCCGCGGCTTTGCGCTCGGGCGGGACAATCGGTGCGCGCATCGCTTCGGCCCAGGCGCTGCGCAGGCCCGCCTGGCCATCGGCCGGCGGAATGCGGCCCTGCAGGCGGATCAGCGGCTTGTCGAGCTCCAGCGCCTCGCGCTTCATCGCCGCCAGCACCGCTTCGGGGGTGACCTGCGGCGCGAAGGCCTCGAACCGGTCGGCTGAACCACGCGGAGTATCGGGCACGACCTCGTCGCTGACCAGCGCCATCGCGCCGCCCATCAGCTCGCCATTGCTGCGCGTGGTTTGGGCCTCGGCGGCATTGCGGTAGGCGGCGCGCTGGGCCGCCAATTGCTCAGCCACTTCCTCGGGCGTAAAGCCGAAAGCCAGCGCGCGGCGGTATTCCTTGCCCGCTTCGATCAGCCCGCGCCGCCATTTGCCGTCAACCGTATCGACCACCAGGTCGGTCTCGCGGCCTTCCTTGAAGATCGCGCTGGTCCCGAATCCCGCGCCGCGGAACGGCGCATCGGCCTCGCGGCTGCGGCGCAGCAGGCGGCGATTGACGATTGCATAGCCGATCTCGCGCAGCAGGTCCTCGCGGCGCTGGGCCAGGCTGTCAGGCTCGTCCAGCCACTGGCCCTTGCGGGACACGGTGACCCGTTCGGACAGTGCCGGGTCGATATGGACGTCGGCCAGGTCGGCAGCATCGGGAGTGACCGGGCCGGGCCTGGGCTGGGGCTGGACCGGGGCCGCCTGCCAGCTGGAAAAACGCTCGCGGATCTTCGTTTCAACCAGGTCCGGATCGAACTCGCCGATCACGAACAGCGTGGTGTGGCCCGGAACATACTCACGCTTCCAGAACGCCTTGAGCCCTTCGGCCGATGCCTTCTCCAGCGACTCATGCGTGCCGATCGGCAGGCGCTGGGCGACGTGCGATCCGGGCAACAGGAATTCCAGCTGATCGTTGTAATTCTTCAGCTGAAAGCCATTGCGGTCGCGCAGTTCCGACTGGACCACGCCGCGCTCGCGCTCAACCGCCTGGGGCGAGATGGTCAGCTCGCTGGCGGTCTCGCGCATCAGCATCAGCGCCGTATCGAGCAGCGCCGGATCGTTGCGCGGCAGGTCGAGCTTGTAGGTGGTGCGCTCATAGCCGGTTGAGGCGTTGGTATCCGCGCCGAAGGCCAGGCCATCGCGTTCGAGCAGCTTGACCATCTCGCCCTCGGGCACCTTGGTGCTGCCATTGAAAGCCATGTGCTCGACGAAATGGGCATAGCCGCGTTCGGTCTCGCTCTCGTCCAGCGAACCCGCATCGATCTGCATCAGCACCAGCGCCGTGCCCTTGGGCGTGGCGTTCTGGCGGATCACATAGCGCATGCCGTTGGGCAGCTTGCCAAAGCGGTAAGCGGGATCGACCGGGACGTCACTCTTTTCGTAAGCCCAGGTCGGCGGCGGTGGCGCAGTGCTCGCGACCGAACTGACCTGCGGTGCACAAGCAGCCAGGGCCAAAGTGGAAATTGTAAGGGCGAGCAGGAACTTGGGTGAGCGCATTGGCACTTGGTGGCGCAATCGCGCCGGTGTGGCAAGCACCAGGGTCAGACCGCCAGCGACCCCAAGCTACTTCTTGCGGGGGGGTTCGAGGCACGCGGAGAAATTTTCTGTCCAGTTTATTTCGTATGTTGCGGGAACGGTCTCAGCCGGCTTCTTCATGTCGGCACTGTTGGGGTCGTAAAAGACAAGCGCCTTGGAATTGTCAAACTTGGCAATCAAGGCGTTGTCCTTGGTTGCGCTCGGGGCATCGATCTCGTTCTGCAAGGTTCGGTTGGTGCGGATAATGCGGATCGCACCGTCGCGCTTGTCAATGCTGCGACGAAGCGACTGGCCGAACATCACCCGGTTGTAGGATTCATTGAACGACCAGTCGCGCTCGGCAGTGGTCTTGGGCAGGCGCAGGGTGGTGACTGTACATTCAAACTCGTCGTCGATGGCGAAGGGGGCAGTCGCATCCTGATCGCTGCTGCGCTGGCGCTTGTAGGGCGGGCTGAACCCACCGCTGGCCAGGATCAGTTGTTTCGAGCCATTGCCGATGCTTTCCCATTCGACTGGAGCTTCCCCGGTAATCTCGAAAATGCTTGCCTGCCCCTTCTTGTCGAACCGCCAGGATACCTTGTCGATGCGAGTCCATTCCTCACTGCCTTCTTGCTGCTGGCGGACCGTGTTTTCAATTTCTCCTTCACTCAGGCCGCCAAACCCAAGATAGGCGCCGATCGCTCCGGGGCCGCGGATGATGATCGTCAGCCGCTGGGAGGCGGTTTCGGCAAAGCCAGCGCGCGCATCGATTTCGAGCAAGGTGATCTGCCCCGGCGTTGTCTTGGGTTTCCAGGCGAGCGGTTCAAGGCTGCGTCCGCCGGCGCTCAATGGCAAAGCCCAGCGATAGGGAAGGATCGGCTCGGCGGTCATACCGAACACGTGCGGCAAGGTGCCGTCGAGCCAGTAGCTAGTGGTCCCGATCTGCGCGCGGACCAGAACATGATCAAATCCCGAGACACTGGGCAGCCGCTGATCGAGGCCATCGTCGGTCCCCGAATTGTTGACCAGAACAGCTTCGGCCGGGATGCCGAGTTCCTTGAGCAAAGCCAGCAACAGCACGGTCTTGCCCTTGCAATCGCCATAGCGCCGCTGCCAGGTTTCTTCCGCTGTAGCTGGCGAGAGGTTGCCACCACCAAGCCCGATATAGATGTAGCGCACCTGCTTTTGGACAAGCTCAAGCGCGGCGGCGGCGCGATCTTTGGGATCGCTGTAGGTTTTCGCAATCAGCGCTGCTTCTTGTTTGACTTGCGAGGTGGCTTGAAGGCTTGCCGCCTTGTCATAGATCGGGGCCAGACGGCTGGAGACTGCCTGCCAGCTGGAAAAGTCGCTGAATTCAAAGGTTCGCCGCCAGCCAAATCGCGGGGGTGCAGACTTGGGCAGGTTGAGGAAACTGGGATTGTCGACGGAAAACCCGACCGAATCCGCATCGCGCTTCAGGATTGGCGTGAATTCCGGGTCTATTTTCGTGAATGGTTCCAGACCCTTGTCCCAACTTAGCCGCATTGCAATGCGTCCCGGTGGAGGGGCTGTACCAATAAAGAGCAAGCCAAAGCTGTCCGGCCCCAAAGTGGGATCGTGCGAGGGAAGGGTGAAGGCCACCTCAAGCTCGTCGTCGACCCGCAAGTCCGGCACGCTCAGCACCGCAGTCAATGTCCCGTCGAGCACTGACATTTCCAACTGGTTTTCGCGCCGCAGCACTTCAAATTTGGTTGCGGCAAGGACATCGCGCACGGAGTTTCCGCGGTGGACCTTGACCGCGTGGACAACCGGTGAACCTGCCGCAGGATTCCAGCTGAGCGAAAGATTGCCCATCTTGAGCGCGCTGGGATCGAGCAGGCGAACTCGCTGGGATATGAAGTTATACTGCCCGGTCTTGTCAACATGGGCCTCGACATTCTGGTAACGCACGAAGATCGCGCCTTTGGCTTCGGCCGGGACCGGTAGCGGTTCGGCAACCTTGACCCAGGAGGGCACAGGGCCGAACAGAATCTCCTCCCCCTTCGCTGACGCAGGATGGGCCGTGGACAAGAACATCAGAGCCAAGGCGAGAACATTCCGCATCGAATTTCCTTTCGAACTCAAGACAAGATTCGTGACTTGGCAATCAATTGCAAGCGTTCTTGCAGGCTGGTTCGAAAATGCACTGAATGATCAAATGGAGTCGGATCAGGCCGAGAAGCGATTCAACCACTGAATCCGCCCTGGTCGAGAAATGCCCGCTCTTCGTCGGTGGTCTTGCGCCCCAGCGCCGTGTTGCGGTGCGGGAAGCGGCCGAAGCGCTGGATGATGTCGCGGTGGAGGCGGGCCCAGCGGGACCAGTCGCTGCCGCTGGCCGTATCGAGCGCCTGGCACAGCTCGACGCAGCGGTCCTGGTCGGCCAGCTCCTCGCTGTGTTCGAGCGGCAGGTAGCAGAACACCCTGAGGTCTTCCGGGCAGTGCCGGTCCAGCCCGGCGGCCAGCGCGGCGCGGGTGATCCGGCGGGCCAGTGGATCGGTGGCGAACTGGTGCGCCGAGCCGCGGAACAGGTTGCGCGAGAACTGGTCGAGCAGGATCAGCAGCGCCAGCGCGCCCTGCCAGTCGGCAGCCCAGCTATCGAGCTCGCCGCGTGCGGCGGCATGGTGCGCTGGTTCGAAACGGACGCGGATGTCGGCGTCGAAAGCCTGGTCCTTGGCGTACCACTTGGCGGGGCCGGCCTCGCGCCAGAAGGCAATGACCTCGGCGGGGCGGACCCCGGAGGGCATTATTTCCCCCTGAGCTTGCGGTGCGCGTTGAGGTCCAGCACTTCGCTCGGTCCCTGATCGGTATCGAGCAGGCCGAGCCGCCGGGCGACTTCCTGATAGGCTTCCTCCTCGCCGCCCAGATCGCGGCGGAAGCGGTCCTTGTCGAGCTTTTCGCCGGTCACCATGTCCCACAGGCGGCAGCCATCGGGGCTGATCTCGTCAGCCAGGATGATCCGGCTGTAATCGCCGTCCCACAGCCGCCCGAATTCGAGCTTGAAATCGACCAGACGGATGCCGATCGCGGCGAACATCCCGCACATGAAGTCGTTGATCCGGATCGCCATCGCCGAGATGTCCTGCATCTCTTCGTTGGAGGCCCAGCCGAAACAGGCGATGTGTTCTTCGGCGATCATCGGATCGCCCAGTGCATCGTCCTTGTAATAGTATTCGATCAGGGTGTGGGGCAGCGGCTCACCCTCGGGGATGCCGAGGCGCTTGCTGATCGATCCGGCGGCAACGTTGCGCACCACCACTTCGATCGGCACGATCTCCACCTGGCGGACCAGCTGTTCGCGCATGTTGAGCCGCTTGATGAAATGGGTCGGGATGCCGATGTGGCTCAGCCGGGTGAACACATACTCGCTGATCCGGTTGTTGATCACGCCCTTGCCGTTGATCGTGCCCTTTTTCTGGGCGTTGAATGCAGTCGCGTCATCCTTGAAATACTGGATGATCGTGCCCGGTTCGGGGCCTTCGTAAAGGATCTTGGCTTTGCCTTCGTAGATCTGGCGGCGACGCGACATCGGTGAGTTCCTTGGGCAGAGAAATGCACAAGCCCCGGCATGGCGAGTCGGCAAAGACGCGCGCGGCCGGGGCGTGCTTCATTCATTAGGCGATTTTGCTGCAATGCGCAATGTAGCGGGATGAAAGGACACCACCATGCCGCAGAGCGCCTTGAGCACCCAATTGCCACAGGCCCTGTTGCGCTTGGGGCACAGGTCTGTGGCGTAATGGCGTGACGCTATGGCGGCAGTGTTTGACGCGCGCTGCTATTGCGATAAGGGCAGGATCACCTGGTTAAGAGCAGGCCAGTTAATGGGATGGATCGCGCAACGAGGGGGGCGTCGGTTCTTCACCGCGAAAAAAGATATGAACCCGAGAGAGGAGTTTGAGATGGTCAAGTTCAGGCAGTCATGCCTTGTCTCTGCAATCGCACTTGCAGCTGGCAGTTTTGCTTCCCCTGTTTTTGCACAGGACGCCCAGAACGCCGACGAAGTCACCAGTGAAACCGAGATTGTGGTCACCGCGCAAGGGCGTTCGCAGACGCTGTCCAACGTCCCGGTGGCCATTTCGGCAGTCAACGCGGAAACGCTGCAGAACAGCGGCGCGAATGACATCCGCCAGTTGAACCAGGTTGCCCCTTCGCTGCTGGTTTCCTCGACCGGCTCGGAAGCCAACGGTTCTGCGCGTATCCGCGGCATCGGCACGGTGGGTGACAACCCCGGCCTCGAAAGCTCGGTCCCGGTGTTCATCGACGGCGTCTATCGCTCGCGTTCGGGTATCGGCCTCAACGAGCTTGGCGAGATTGACCGGGTTGAAGTCCAGCGCGGCCCGCAGGGTACGCTCGGTGGACGCAATTCTTCGGCCGGCCTGATTTCGATCTACTCGAAAAAGCCGCAGTTCACATTCGGCGCGAGCGGTGAGGCGACTTACGGCAACTTCAATTTCATGCGCCTTGGCGCAAGCGTGACCGGCCCGATTTCGGACACGGTCGCAGCCCGGCTCGATGGCATCTATGTCAAGCGTGACGGGTTTTACAACGACACGACCAACAACACCGATGTCAACGATCGCAATCGCTTCTTCGTGCGCGGCCAATTACTGTTCGAACCGAACGACAATCTCTCGGTCCGGCTGATCGGCGATTACACCTGGCGCGAAGAAAAGTGCTGCGCTGCTGTCTATGTCGACCGTTCGGTCAACCAGTACATCGGTGATCTCAACAATCCTTCGACACCGCTGGCCCCGCTGCAGACCAACGGCAACAACATCATCAACGTGCTGCGCGATCTGGGCCAGCCGCTGGCCGGTTTCAACGCCGGATACGATCGCACCATCTACGTTACTCCGGGCCGCAGCTTCGCCGGAAAGACCAGGGACTATGGCGGTTCGGCCGAAATCAACTGGACGCTGGGCGGTGCCAAGCTGACCTCGATCACGGCCTATCGCCAATATCGCGCCGGCCAGGGTTCTGACACTGACTACAGCGCTGTCGATATCCTGTACCGCGCGCCCAGCGACGATGTTTACCGCCAGTTCCAGACTTTCACCCAGGAACTGCGCCTGCGCGGCGAAGCCTTTGGCGGCACGCTCGACTGGTTGATTGGCGGGTTCTACGCCAATGAAAAGCTGACCGTGCGCGAAAATATTCGCTTCGGTAATCAGTACGGCCGCTTCGCAACCTGCCGGATCATCTCGGGCGGGGGCCTGGCCGGGCTCTATTCGCCCAGCTCGCCGGCCTGCCTTGCGGCGCGTCCGGCCGCCTTCGGCGCTGCCTCACCAACGGTCTATGCCGCCTTCGATGCACTCGACAGCATCAACAATCGCGGCACGGTCAACGATCGTTACTTCCAGAAGGATAGCAACTGGGCGCTGTTCACCCACAACATCATCCACGTCACCGATCGCCTCAACCTTACGCTCGGCGTGCGGTACACCAACGACAAGAAGGACTTCGAGGCGACCTTCACCAATGACAACACGGCTTGTCAGACCGTCCAGGGCCTGGTTGGCGGGTTCCTGACCAACCCGTCGCTCGCGGCGGTTTCGGGCGGCCTGATCGGCCTGAGCTGTCAGGGCAACTCGACCGCCGAACTCAACAATGTCTCGATCAACAGCAATCGCGGCGAGGATGAGTGGACCGGTACCGGGATCCTGTCATACAAGGCGACCAGGAACCTGCTGCTCTATGCCAGCTTCGCGCGTGGCTACAAGGCGGGCGGGTTCAACCTTGACCGTTCGGCATTGAAGAGCTCGATCCCGACTTTCGCTTCGGTCGGCGGGGCGCAGTCGCTGGTCAACAACCTGAAGTTCGATCCCGAACTGGTCGACAGCTACGAACTGGGCCTCAAATATGCGACCGGCCCGTTCAGCGCCAGCGTATCGCTGTTCCAATCGGACTTCAGCAACTTCCAGCTCAACACCTTCAACGGTTCGGTGTTCCTGGTGCAGACCATCAACGGCTGTAAAGCGGACCTGGGTAACACCGACCGCGATCTCAGTGCCGCGACCGGTGCCTGCGCGCCGACGGATGTCAGCTGGGGTGTGCGGGCCCAGGGCTTCGAGCTTGAGACTGTGCTCAATCCGACCCGGGACCTGCGTATCTCCACCGGGTTGACCTACGCCAAGACCAAGTACCGCAAGGACATCGTCGGCAACAGCGCTGGCGCACCGCTCGATCCGGCGCTGCGCTATCTGCCCGGCGACAATCTGTCGAACGCACCGGAACTGGTTGCCACCGGCAGCATCGCCTACACGCCGATGATCGGCAGCAGCGGACTGTCGGCGCTGTTCTACATCGACGGGCGGGTTACCGGTGACTACAACACCGGTTCGGACCTGTTCCCCCAGAAGGAACAGGACGGCTTCGGGATCGTCAATGCCCGCGTCGGGCTGCGCGGGCCGGACGACAAGTGGTCGATCGAACTGTGGGCGCAGAACCTGCTCAACGTCGACTACGCGCAGGTTGCCTTCAACACCCCGTTCCAGGCCGGTACCACTGCGGCACCGTTCAACGATGCCAACAACTATCCCGGCGGACGGCAGATCATCTCGCAGTTCCTGGCCGAGCCCCGGACCTTCGGGGTGACGCTGCGCGGCAAGTTCTAATCCCGCCCACTGTTGTGGAAATGCAGGCGCCCGGTCGAAAGACCGGGCGTTTTGCTGTCTGGGGGAGATCAGCTGCCGAGCGAATTCGCCGACCAGAACTTCAGCTCAGCCCAGACCCGCACCAATCTGCATTTGCGCAGCTGTCGCCTCCGCGATCAGGAGTTGCAGGGCTTTCGCGGTGTCTGCCAGCAGCCCTTCACCTATCGGCCGTTCGCCGTTGATGAACCGCCGGATCGCCCGTTCGTCGATGCCGAGCCGCCGCGAGGCTGCGGGGATGCCGCCGAAAACCTGGACGCAATGGGCGAAGTGATCTTGCGCCGCTTGGGCTGAAAATGACCCGGTCATTGGTGTTCCATTCGTTCCTGCGCCGACCAGAGCTCAGCGTTGCTTCCTGGCTTGCGGTGCGGTGAAATCGGGGTCCTTGTTCGCCACCCAATCAACGAATTTGCGAATCGCAGGGTTCGCCAACAAGCCTTCCACGTCCATCCCATAGCGCTGCAATTCGGAATTGGTGAAATTTGCGATCAGCGTCTGCTGGCAAATCGGGTGCATCGGCACGACGTCGCGCCCGCCGCGGCTCCTGGGCACGGGGTGGTGCGAGACAATGGTCTTGCCGGTTGGCCGGCTGCATAACCAGCAGGCTACGACCACGGCCGGCGCCTCCTCCTCCTCGCGCGACAAGTCGCCATAGGGATCTCGTTTGGAGTGTTTGCGGGCCATGGGTCTCTTTGGGCTTTCCGAACCGAGCTGCGGCTACTTTGCCAGCAGGTTTTTTTCCCAGAACATCAGCTCAACCCAGAACTGGTAGTCCTGGTTCTCCTTCTTGCCGAAACCGTGGCCTTCGTTCATGCCCACGAGGTGCCAGGCGCTGCGGCCCTTGGCGCGGACCGCGGCGACGGCCTGGTCGGCCTCGCTCTTGGGCACGCGCGGGTCGTTGGCGCCGGTTACGACCAGGAGCGGGATCGAAAGCTTGTCGATCTGGGTCAGGGGAGAGATTTCCATCAGCTTGGCGCGCTGCTTGGCAACGCGCTCGTCGCCGTACTCGACCCGGCGCAGGTCGCGGCGATAGCTCTGGGTGTTTTCGAGGAAGGTCACGAAATTGCTGATCGCGACGATGCAATCGGCCGCCTTGAGCCGCTCGCCATAGCGGATCGCCACGGCATAGCACATGTAGCCGCCATAGGAGCCGCCGGCCACCGCGGTGCGGGTGGCATCGAGCGCGGGATCGGCCTGCAGCTTGTCAAGGAAAGCACCGATGTCTTTGACCGAATTTTCGCGCAGGAACGGCCCGTTATCGAGGCTGACGAAGCGCTTGCCGAACCCGGTTGAGCCGCGCACGTTGGGATAGAACACCGCTACGCCCAGCTCATTGAGCAGGTAATTGGTGCGGCCGCGGAAGCCCGGGGTCGATTGCGATTCGGGTCCGCCATGGATGTTGACGATCAGCGGGCGCTTGCCAGCGAACCTGGCCGGATCGGGGCGATAGAGGAACCCGCTGACCAGTTCGCCATCGAAGCTTTTCACTTCGACGAATTCGGGTTCGATATTGACTGCCGGGTCCAGCCCGCCGGTCTCGCTCTGGGTCCAGCGGGTCACCGCCAGCGTTGCGGGATCGACCGAGAAGGCATCGGCCGGAACCTTGGCCGAAGTCACGGTCAGCCCGATCGTGCCCCACGGCGCGATTTGCATGCCGCCGAAGGTGCCCTTGGGCAGGCCGGTCACATCGCGCACCGCGCCGGTCCTGGGGTCCATCAGCCGCAGCTTCGAAATTCCCGCCTCGTTGACCGCATAGGCGATGAAGCTGCCATCATCGGCGATTTCGAATTGTTCGACATCCCACTTGGCCTCGGTGCTTTTGGGAGTGAACTTGCCGGTCTTGGGATCGAGCGTGCCCAGCCGCTGAAAGAGGCTGCCCTCGTCGCTGGTCACCCACAGCGTGCCATCGGGGGCGAACTGGCCGCCGCCATAGGAAATCGCCTTCTTGTGATCGCCGACCGGGCTCATCGCTCCGCTGGCAAGGTCCAGCCAGTAGAGATCGGTCTTGGCCACCGAGATCCCGTTAGCGACCACCGCGTGGGCATTGCCCGGCGCAAAGCCGGCGATTGCCCAACCGCCGCCGCTGACCTGCTTGACCATCCGATTGGTCGAAGGATCGCGCGGGTCCATCACGTAGAGGTCGGTGTCGGCCCCGTTGCGGCGGGTGGAGCTATAGCCGATCCATTTGCCGTCCTTGCTGACCGCACTCAGGCCATTGCGGCTCTTGCCGTCGGTCAGCAGCGTCAGCCGCCCGTTCTTGAGCGTATAGAGCTGGAAGAACTCGTTCCCACCCTTGTCCTTGGAGACCACCAGCGTGCCGTCACCGGGCAGGTAACCACCGCCCAGCGGCTCAGCCTCGAAACTGATCTGGCGCCGGGCCATGCCGGGGCCGGCCACGCTGTGAAGCTGCGCGACATTGCCGAACCGGGTCGAGATCAGCATCGATTTGGTCACCGGGTCCCAGCCCTGGAACGAGGCGGTGCGGAATTCCATGTACGGCCGGGTTTCCTCGACCAGTGCCTGGGGCACCGCAGGGATCCCGTCAGCCACCAGCGCGGCGGGCTTGGCGGCGGTGGGGGCGGCCTCCTGCGCCAGCAGTGCGGCAGGGGTCAGCGCGGTAGCGGCGAGGGCGAGCATCAGTTTGCGCATCGGTGTTGTATCCTTCCCGGGGATGATTTTCTGGCAAGGCTTGTGCCTTGGCTGCGGGGCCGGGGCAACCATCCATTCGACCAACCGCCAATTGCGCGCCGGTGAGTGGCAAGATCCCGCATAGAACCGGGGGTGACCGGGACGAAGCTTCAGAACACTTCAGGAAACTTCAGGAAACGCCAAGGACGCCAGCCCAAAATTCCGGCAGCGATGTTTTCCAAGGGGGCGGCCGGTAAGGCGAGGATGAGCGGGACAACAACCTAGGCGAAGCCATCGGGCTCGGTTGTCCCAGCAGCACCAAATGCAAAGTCAGGCGCCGTGCCAGCCATGACCTGAATTTTTGGGCAAGCCCGCTCAATCCTGAGCGGGCGACGCAAGAGGGAGAAAGAAGATGAAATTGATGAAAGCGCTTTACGCCGGAGCCACCTTGCTGGTCGCCGCGACGATGGCCGTTCCCGCCGCTGCGCAGGAATGGCCGACCAGGGATGGCAGCGTCTGGGTTGCCAGCCGGGTCGATGTGCTGCCGGGACAGGCACCGGCCTATCTCGATTATCTGGCTACTGAATGGAAGAAGGAAATGGAATGGGGCAAGGCCCAAGGCTATATCCTCAGTTATAGGGTGCTGCGCACAAACCATGCCCGGAACGGCGAGCCCGATATTGTCCTTTTGATCGAGTATAAGGACTATGCTTCGGTTGCTCAGCGGGAGGAAATTGGCAAGCGCTACAATGCAGCCATGGGAACCACCGGACGGCAGCGGGCCCCCAAGAACGCCGAACGTGAAAAAATCCGGACATCGATGGGCTCAACCGAATATCAGGAACTGATTCTGAAATAAGCGACCCATTTCAGGATCATGGCGGGGGCATCTAGCCCAACTTGCCCCCGCCCAATCCTTTTCTCATATCACTTGGAGTTGCTTCTCGACAAACCGATTACCGACCCGGCGAGCGGCGAATAACTTCGCTAGCGAATTAACCCCAATCGCCAACAGTTTTCAGCAAGGCGGAATTTACCGGAGTGCCTGCAGTCTCCGTGTGGAACGGCAGGAGACCCGGCAATGCATTTGTTCCATCGGATCTGGCGCGAGAGCGACGGCGCAACCGCGATCGAATACGGACTGATCGTCGCGCTGATCGCGATCGCGATGATCACCGCGATGCAGGGGTTCAGCAACGAACTGCAGACCACCTTCAACACCGCTTCAAGCGGCATGGCCGGTCCCAACGCGGCGGCGGCTTGAGCTCAATCGATTCAGTTTTGCTGCCACCCGGCGATGTGGCATCCTCCGCACGGAGGCGAGCATGCGGCGGTTGGGATTGGTTGCCGGGATTTGCTTAGCGGCACTTGCCGTGGTGACCGGTTGCAAGCAATCGGTTCCGGCAGAAACACCAGCCAAGGCCCCAATGGCGGTCGCGGCAAAGGTCCCTGAGCCGAAGGCCATCCTGGTCAGCCAGGAAAAGTTGCGCAAGCTTTCTTGCCCATTCCCCGTCTTTGCTACGCCGGATAACGACATCCGCGTCGATCGCGATCCCCGCGCGAAGGGCAAACCTGTGGCAATTCCTGACGCCGTCGCGGCGCTGGTCCGCAAGTCCGTGGCACAACGGCTGGTCGAGTTGGAAACTGAGAACCTTGCAGATGCCGAGGGCTCTGAGTGGTTCTGGAACCACTGTGGCGATCTCTTTGGTCCGGCCTTTCGGCTCAACGCGCCCAATGGCCTGCAGGTCTACGTGGTCTACGCCTCGCTCTCGGTTTTCGGCGAGTCCTACTATGTGGTGCCCTTCGATCCGCGCAATCACCGGGTTGCTTCGGACCGGCTCCATCTTTCGGCAAAGTGGACCAACGGGTTTGGATTCGAAAACGGGCTGAACCATGCCCCGATCATGCGGTTCGAGCGCAGCAATGATGGGGCGCAGCAGCTTGTGTTCTCGGAATATGCCCACAATGGCAATGTCTACAACGCCGTAATCGAGCGGCATTTCGAATTCGCCGCCGATCTATCGCTGCATCAGGTCATGGCGACCGAGAGCAGGGTCCTGGTACTGGACGGCAGCGGTATGATCGTTCGCAACACGGTTTCGACCGGTCCTGGCCGTTATCGCATCGAAGTAGTCAAGCGGGCAAAAGGTGGTGCCGAGCAGGCCCTGGGTTCCTATGCATTGCTCCGTCAGGCCCCCGGGCAGCCCTTTACCTCCACTGGTTTCGGCGCGCGCAGCACAGAGGACAGCCTGACGCTGGTTACCTATTGCATGGAAGCGAAGGATCCCGATCGCTTTCAAAAGCACGGCTGCGACTTCTATTACTGAGTGCATCGCATCATGAGAAATCCTGATTGCGTCACGCGGCGCGTTGCGGCTCGGGCCGGACGGGGTTACTTCGCGCGTCGGACAATGCCCTGACCGGAGACCACGATGGACCGCGCCCAAGCCCTTGCCGTGCTGACCCGTTACTACGCCGCGTTCAATGCCGGCGATTGGCAGGGCATGCTTGATTGCCTGAGCGACGACGTTGCGCACGATATCAACCAGGGCGAGACCCAGCGCGGCAAAGACACGTTCCGGGCGTTCCTGGCGCATATGGAGCGGTGCTACCGCGAGCGGCTCGACGGCATGGTCTTGATGGCCAGCGACGATGGCGCGCGCGGGGCGGCGGAATTTGTGGTCCACGGCGAATACCTCGCCACCGACGAAGGGCTGCCCGAGGCCGATGGGCAAACCTACCAACTGCCCGCCGGGGCGTTCTTCGCGATGTCGGATGGGAAGATCGACCGGGTGACGGTCTATTACAACCTGGCCGATTGGTGCGCGCAGGTGGGTGCTTGACGGTCACCGTCCGCCCTCTAACCGGCGCGGAGATTGAGGCCGCGATTGCGGACCTGGCGGCGCTGAGGATCGCGGTTTTCGCGGCCTGGCCCTACCTCTACGATGGCGATGCGGCTTACGAGGCCGAGTACCTGCGCGAGTTCGTCGCCGCGCCCGATGCGGTGCTGGTCGCGGCCTTTGATGGGACGCGGATCGTCGGGGCTGCGACCGCCAGTCCGATGGGAGCGCAGAAGGGTGAATTTCGCGCTCCCTTCGAAAGCCGCGGGATCGATACCGCGCGACTGTTCTATTTTGGCGAGAGCGTGTTGCTTCCCGAATATCGCGGGCACGGGATCGGCCATGCCTTCTTTGACCACCGTGAGGAGCAGGCTCGCAGTTGTGGGGCTGCATCGGCGACTTTTGCTGCAGTGATCCGGCCCGACGATCATCCCGCAAAGCCGACGGGCCATGCCCCGCTCGATGCGTTCTGGACCAGGCGCGGCTATGCCCCGGTCGAAGGCCTGGTTACCCAACTGGCCTGGAAGGAGCACGGCGAGCAAGGCGAGAGCCTGAAGCCGATGCAGTACTGGATGCGGCAGCTGTGAATTCCCCCTCCCGCATGCGGGAGGGGTCAGGGGTGGGCCAGTGAGAGGCATTGCGCTACCCTTGCAAGAACCCACCCCCAACCCCTCCCGCATGCGGGAGGGGGGAAAGAAAGAACCAGTGAACCGCTTCACGATTGCCGCCGCGCAGTATCCGATTGAGCAGCTCGCCAGCTGGCAGGCCTATGAAGACAAGATTGCGTCGTGGGTCGAGGCGGCGGTGGAGGGCGGGGCGAGCCTGGCGGTGTTCCCCGAATATGGGGCGATGGAGCTTGCGGCACTCGATGTGGCGTCGATGGGTGACTTGAGTGCCGGTTTGGGGTCTGTGGCCGGGCGCTTGAGTGACGTCGATGTGCTGCATGCAGGCCTTGCTGTTCGGCATGGAATTCACATCCTGGCCGCCAGCATTCCCGCAGCGATTCCCGGCGGTTACGTCAACCGCGCACGGCTCTTCGCGCCCAGCGGCAAAGTGGGCGTGCAGGACAAGCTGGTGATGACCCGGTTCGAGCGCGAGGAGTGGTACATCAGCGCTTCCGGCCCGCTTCGCCTGTTTGAGACATCGCTTGGCAAGATCGGTATAAACATCTGCTATGACAGCGAATTCCCGCTGCTCGCCCGGGCCCAGGTCGAGGCCGGGATGGAGCTGCTGCTGGTCCCCAGCTGCACCGACACTGAGCACGGTTACTGGCGTGTCCGGCTGGGTGCCCAGGCCCGGGCATTGGAGGGGCAATGCTATGTTGTCCAGTCGCCCACGGTCGGAAATGCCCAATGGAATCCGGCAGTTGACGTGAACCGCGGGGCCGCCGGGGTGTTCGGCCCGCCCGATCGCGGGATGCCCGCCAATGGCGTGCTGGCGCTGGGCGAAATGGACGCGGCGCAGTGGCTCTTTGCCGAAGTCGACCTCGCCAAAGTGGCGGAATTGCGCGCTTCTGGCGGGGTGCTCAATGCCCGGCACTGGGCCGAACAACCCGGCGCCCAGCCGCTGCCCCCGGTCGAGGTAGTGGACTTGCGCTAAAGGCTTGGGCAAGCTGCGCCAATGCTGAAGTACTTCGCCCCGCTCGCCCTGCTGATCGCCGCCCCGGCCTACGCCGAAACGCCTCCGCTGCCGCCCAGCGCGCAGCAACAGGTGGTCGAGGCCGAATTGGCCAAGGCCCCCAAGGGCACGCGTTTTGGCCTGCTGGTGGTCGATGAGGCCGGAAAGGTGGTGGTCGCGATCAATCCCGACCAGCGCTTCATCCCGGCGTCCAACACTAAGATGTTCACCACCGCTGCGGCCTATGCCTTGCTGCCGGGGATCGACCAACCAGATGCGGCGGGCGGCACCCAAGTCGCTCTGCGAGTCGGCAAAAAGAAAGGCGTGTCCGATGTGGTACTGCTGGGCCGCGGCGATTCACGAATGTCTGCCGCGCCAGATTGCAAGGTCGATTGCCTGGCGAACTTAGCCGACGCGGTGGCCGCGAAAACCAGGGTAGTCGGCGATGTCGTCGGCGACGCCACCTGGTTTCCTGACCAGCGCTGGAGCCCTGGGATGAGCTGGAACAACTTTGGCTCGAACGATGCCACGGCAGCCTCGGCGCTAAGCCTCGACAGCAACGAGCTGATCGTGACCGTGCTGCCGGGGACAATCCATCAGGCGCCGAAGATAACTGCGCCGAACTATGTCTCGGTGAAGAACGAGGCAATTACCCGTGATTCGCTCTACAAGACCACTCTTGTGCTCGAACACACGGTCAATTCTCGGCAATTCAGGCTCTATGGCCGGATGCCGGATGGAGCAGCCGAATGGCGTGAGCGGATTTCGGTAGATGATCCGGCCCATTTCACCGCTTGGACATTTGCTGGGATGCTCAGGAACCGAGGCGTGAAAATCACCGGAACGATTGGTTCGTTTCATCGCCCCGTCGATCTGTTCGACGATCCTGAATGGCTCAACCAGGCCCCTGAATCGGTTGCCTTTACCCGGTCAGACAAACCGCTTGCCGCGCTCACCCCGCCACCGCTAGCCGAAGATGTGGTAATCATCAACAAGGTCAGCCAGAACCATCATGCCGAAATGTTGCTGCGGCGGATCGGAAAACTGAACGACGGAAGCGGCTCACTCGAACATGGCCTCGCCGCCACCCGCGCCCTCTACGACAAAGCCGGCATCCCCCGCGAAGGATACGATTTCTCCGATGGCTCGGGCATGTCCACCTACAACCGCGTTTCACCCCGCGCCGGTGTCGCCTTGCTGCGCTGGATCGACGCCCAGCCCTGGGCCGCGGCCTGGTATGCCTCGCTGCCGATCGCCGGGGTGGATGGCACCTTGAAGCGCCGGTTCGTCGGCACCCCGCTGGCAGGCAACCTCACCGCCAAGACCGGCTCGCTCAACGCCACCAACGCGCTGTCGGGCACCTTTCGCGCGGCCAGTGGCAAGCGGCTGATCTTCTCGTTCTTCGCCAATGATGTGCCCAATGTCCAAACAGCGACTCCCGCGATGGAGGCGGTGCTGCTGGCGCTTTACGCGGCCAACTGAAGAGGCTGCCATTTGTGGTTGTTGCCTCGTTGCAACAGAATCGCGCTAGCGCACCGAAATTCGTCCCTGATCGAGACTTTTTGACGCCTCGCTCTGGCCAAGCGCCTGACACTTGATAGTCTCCCCCAGTTGAATCGTTGTTCGTCTTCGATTGGGGGTAATCATGACACTTCGCACGCTCACCCGCGGCTTCCTGGCCGGTTCGGTCTCGCTCGTCGCTTTCGCCTCACCGGCGCTGGCGCAATCGGCGCCCGACGTTTCCAGTCCCAATGCGGCCGACAGCGGGGAGCAGGCAGCCATCGTGGTCACCGGATCGCGGATCAAGCAGGACCCGACCAAGAGCGCGCTGCCGCTCCAGATCATCTCGGCCACGGACATCGAAAAGAACGGCCTGGCCAACCCGGAACAGCTCAACATGTTCCTGACCAGCAATGGCACCGGCGCGGACAACCTGGCCTCCAACTCTGACGTGGTGACCGGCGCGCAGCGCGGCACCAATGGCCTTTCGGCCGCCAACCTGCGCGGGCAGGGCAGTGCCTCGACCCTGATCCTGCTCAACGGCCGCCGGGTTGCCGCGCACGGCCTTTCGGGCGGCGCGGTCGATGTCAACCAGATCCCTTACGCCGCGATCGAACGGGTCGAGATCCTCAAGGACGGGGCCTCGGCAATCTATGGCACCGACGCGATCGGCGGGGTGATCAACTATATCACCAAGAAGAACTTCAAGGGCTTCAGCCTGTCTGGCTCGACCGACATTACCGAGCATGGCGGCGGCAATATCTACCGCCTGTCGGGGCTGATGGGCTACGGCGACCTTGAGGATGACGGCATCAACATCATGGGCGGGGTCTCCTACAGCTGGAACAAGATCCTGCGCGGCAATCAGCGCGATTTCGTCAACACTAACCAGCCGCTTCGCGGGCTTTCGGTCGACACCCGCGGCACCCCGATCGCAACCTTGTTCAACATCGGCACCAACGCCTTCCAGAACCCGACCGGATCGCTGCTGGCGGGGCTGACGCTGACCGCACCCAACGGCGGCAACGCGGCGGCCGGCGGGATCAACATCCTCGACCTGCCGGGCGGCGCGGGCTGCGAAACGATGGACGGCGGCATGGCCTATGACTGGGAGCTGTGGACCTCGCCCAACAACTTTTACGCCTGCGCCTGGGATACCGGCCGCGCGGCGGTGATCCAGCAGCCGATCGAAACCCTGACCTACTACGCCAAGGCGACGGTCAACCTGGGCGGTGGACACCAGCTGTTTGCCGAAGTGACCGGTTCGGACGCGGATTCGGCCAAGAGCTTCAGCCACGCCCAGCTTTCGGCCAATACCACCAATCTGCCCTGGGCCTATCCGCTCAACGCCAACACCACGGCGACCTATAACCAGGTGTTCAACGCGCTGCTGGCCACTTTCCCGGGCAGCGCGGCAACGCTCAACGCGCGCTATGGCCGCCCGCTTTCGGGCCGCTGGCGCTGCATCGCCTGCGGACCGCGTGAGTACAAGACCAACAGCCGCACCTTGCGCGCCTATACCGGGATCGAAGGCCCGCTGCCGTTCAGCGGCTGGGACTATCATGTCGGTGCCTCGCATTCGGAAAGCGAGAGTTCGTCGCTGCTGGGCTCGGGCTACTATTATCGCGGCACGCTGGCCAACGGATCCAATGATTCGCTTGCCCCGATCGCACCGGGAGCCACGACCGGCGGCTTGGTCGGGCTGATCAACAGCGGCCTGCTCAACCCCTTCTCGCTCGACCAGTCTGCCGCCGGGCTGACTGGGCTAGCTGCGGTTTCAGCCGAGGGCACGACGCTCTATGGCGGGCGCTACACAGTCAAGGAAATCGATGCCTCGATCTCTGGCCCGCTGTTCGACTTGCCGGGCGGCCCGCTGCAAGTGGCGCTGGGGATCGATTGGCGGCGTGAGACCTACAGCTTCAATGGCTCGGCTGCGGCGGCCACCAACCAGCCGGTGATCTTCCTGGCCGCATTCGACAACGTCAACGCGCTTATCCCCAAGACCCGCACCGTCAAGGCGGCCTATGCCGAAGTCGACATGCCGATCTTCGACATGCT
>JANPMA010000089.1:0-27580 GCA_031422595.1 Novosphingobium sp.
ACCTGGCCCTCGATCCCTTCGGGGACCAGCTTCATCTGGTCCTTGATGTCGCCCTGGAAATAGCGGTCAGCACTGCCGTTGCCCATTGCCCCCAGCGAGCCCATCCCGCGGTAGCTCTTGTAGGCCCGGCCCTGGTACAGAAAGGACTCGCCCGGAGCTTCGTCGGTGCCCGCGAGCATCGAGCCGATCATGATCGTGCTTGCGCCGGCCGCCAGTGCCTTGGCGGCATCCCCGCTGGTCCGCAGGCCGCCATCGGCGATGATCGGGGTCTTGCTGTCTTCCGCGGCGCGCGCGGCCTCGAGGATCGCGGTCAGCTGCGGCACACCCACCCCGGCAACGACCCGGGTGGTGCAGATCGAGCCCGGCCCGATCCCGACCTTGACCGCGTCGGCCCCGGCATCGATCAGCGCGCGGGTCGCCTCATAGGTTGCGACATTGCCGGCGATGACTTGCGCCGAATTGCTGAGTTTTTTGACCCGTTCGACCGCGCGGGCGACATCCTTGTTGTGGCCGTGCGCGGTGTCGATGATCACCACGTCGCATTCGGCAGCGAGCAGCGCTTCGGTGCGTTCGAACCCTTTGTCACCGACCGTGGTCGCGGCGGCGACGCGCAGGCGGCCGGCGCTGTCCTTGGTCGCATCGGGATAGGTCACCGCGCGTTCCATATCCTTGACCGTGATCAGCCCGGTGCAATGGAAATTCTCATCAACCACCAGCAGTTTTTCGATCCGGCGCTGGTGGAGCAGGCGGCGGGCTTCGTCCTGGCTGACCCCGGCGGTGACAGTCACCAGATTGTCATGGGTCATCAGTTCGCGCACCGGCTGCTTGGGATTGTCGGCAAAGCGCACATCGCGGTTGGTGAGGATGCCCACCAGCTTGCCGCCGGCCTCGACCACCGGGATCCCGGAAATGCGGTTGGCCTGCATCAGCGCGCTGGCCTCGCCCAGGGTGGCGTCGGGCGAAATCGTGATCGGGTTGACCACCATCCCGCTTTCGAACCGCTTGACCGCGCGCACCGCCGCGCATTGCTCCTCAACCGTCAGGTTGCGGTGGAGCACCCCGATCCCGCCCAATTGCGCCATGACGATTGCCATGTCGGCCTCGGTCACGGTGTCCATCGCGGAGGAGATGACCGGGATGTTGAGCGCAATCTCGCGCGTCAGCCGGGTCCGGGTATCGGCCATCGAAGGCACGATGTCAGACTCGCCGGGACGCAGCAGGACGTCGTCGAAAGTCAGACCAAGGGGGATGTCGATGGATGCCACAGTGCCTCGCGCTCAGGTTCGATTCGTGGCGGCCCATGTAAACGCAGCTGGCAGGACTTGCTAGGGGCGTTTGGGCACTTTCTTGGGATCAGCGAACCAGCGGGTCAGCGCGATCAGGAAATCGACGTCATCGGCCGCCCCGCCCAGCTCCAGATCCGGCTTTACCACGTCGGTTGGGCGGTGGTAGTCGCTGTCCATGAAGCGTTCGACCAGCGCAATGTCGCCCCAGGCGCTGGACACCATCACCGCCGGCACATCGTGGCGCAGCAGGGCCCAGCCATCCTGGCGGCGGACATAGGCATTGGCCCTGTCGTCAGGAACCAGCTTCGTTTTCTGCTGCTTGGCGACCAGCGCGATCTGCGCGTCGAGCCCGGTCATCCCCTTGCCGACGATTGCGAAAGGCTGGCCCGCGGGGCCCAGTGCAACGCTGTCGACATTGAAGGCGGCGACAAACTGCCCCAGCGGGATCGGCGGATTTTCAGCAAAGGCCTGCGCGCCCAGCAGTCCCAGCTCCTCGCCGGTCGTGAACAGGACATAGACGTCGCGGTCCATTTGCGGCCCTTTGGCCAGCCGCCGCGCGGTCTCTATCAGCACCGCTACCCCGCTGGCATTGTCGATCGCACCGTTGCAGACCAGGTGTTCAGCCGGTGGTTCGGCGCATTCGCCGAAGTGGTCCCAGTGCGCCACCAGCAGCACCGCGCCCAGTTCGGGCCGCTTGCCCGGCAGCTTGCCGATCACGTTGTGGGTATGGATCCTGGTTTCGCGCGTGGTCGCTTCAAGCGAGACGGCAAGATCGATCGGTCCCGGCGTGAAATTGGCCGCGGCAGCCGCAGCCTGCAGGCTGGCCAGGCTGAGTTTTGTGCCGACCAGCGCCCCGTTCAGAGCCTTGTCGCTGACAAAGGCATCGAGATCGCCGCCCAGCTCGGCCCCGGCCAGCGAGTAGCCCTGCCGCTTGCGGTGCGCGGAAACCTGCTCAAGCGTGCGCTCGCCGTCGAGCACGGTCAGCACGCCCGAGGCCCCGGCGGCGAGCAGCGCGTTCTGCCGGTCCGAATTGTCTTGTCCGCCATCCAGCAGCAGCGCGACCCGCCCCGCCAGCTCGGCCCGCGTGGGGATCACCTTGCCGGTGCCAACAAACACCAGCGGCGCATTTTCGACCAGCGCACGCTTGCCCGATGTCAGGACCAGCACCTGGTCCTGCGGCACGAACACCCGCTTGCCCTTGCGGCTGAACACCGCGCGGCTGGCATCGGGTTCGCGCCCGACCAGAGTGACCGGCGCGAACCAGGCGTGGCCGGGGACGTTGGTGCCGGAAACCAGCCCGATATCGAACAGATGCTTGCCGATATAGCGCAGCGTCTTGACCTCGCCCTCGGTCCCAGGCTCGCGCCCGCCATAGGCATCGCTGGCCAGTTCGACGATATGGGCCATCAACTGGCCCTTGAGCTCGGCCGCGGCCTTTTGCTGGCGCGAAGCGGCCTGCAGCGGGCCAAGCGCCAGCGAGGCCGCAAGCAGCAGCACCGCGCAACAACTCATCGCTCTGGCAAAACGCTTCATCGACAGACTTCAATCACGAAAGCCATGCCGCCCGCAAGCGCATTAGTTGCAAGTGCTGACGACTTTCCCGCGCGGGTTGCAGGAAAGTGACAGGTGCCGCGGCTACTCAGCGGTCCAGCCGCCATCCATCGAAATGTTGGTTCCGGTGATATTGGCAGCAGCGTCACGGCACAGGAACACCGCCATCTCGCCGATGTCGGACGGCTGAACGAACTTGCGGGTTGGCTGACGAACCAACATGACGTCATTGATCACCTGTTCGCGGGTCATGTTCCGCGCCGCCATCGTATCGGGGATCTGGTTTTCCACCAAAGGCGTCCAGACATAGCCCGGACAAATGCAATTGGCGGTCACGTTGAAGGTCGCCAGCTCGAGCGCCAGCGTCTTGGTCAGCCCCGAGAGGCCGTGCTTGGCCGCGACATAGGCCGATTTGTAGGGCGAGGCGGTCAGCGCATGGGCGCTGGCGGTCTGGATGATCCGCCCCCACCCCGCCGCCTTCATGTGCGGGATCGCCAGCCGGCAGGTGTCGAAGGCCGCAGTCAGGTTGAGCGCCAGGATCGTATCCCACTTGTCGACCGGGAACTCCTCAACCGGGGCGACATGCTGCATCCCGGCATTGTTGACCAGCACATCGACCGGGCCAGCGCCTGCCATCAGCACTTCGACCCCGGCGCGGTTCGAGAGATCGGCGGGGATGTGCCGAGCAGCCAGCTCTTCGCACAGCGCGGCAATCGCCGCTTCATCGCCAAAGCCCGATAGCACCACTTCGGCCCCCTCGGCATGGAGCGCGCGGGCCACGGCCAGCCCGATCCCCGATGTGGAACCCGTCACGAGTGCGCGCTTGCCAGCCAGGAACATTCTCGACTCCAACCTTGTAGGGAAACTGTTATGGATCATGCCCATTGCCACTGGACTCCAGTTTGTCCAGAGCGGTTGGAGGGTAGCCCATGCGTCTCGACGATTTCGATCCCAATGCCATCGATGTGGCCGATCAGCGCAGCGGCGGCGGCTTGCGCATGCCCGGCGGCGGGGGCAAGGTTGGCTGCGGCACGCTGGTGGTGGTGCTGATCGCCGCGGCGGTGTTCGGGGTGGACCCCGCGCAGATGCTGGGCCAGCTCGATCAGTCGGCGCCAATCGAGCAGGCCGGTGCCCCTGCTGCGGGCGGAGGTTCGATCGCCGAGGTCTGCACCGCTGACCCGCTCCGCAAGGAATCGTGCGATACCCTGTCCTCGCTCAACAAGACCTGGCAGCCGATCTTCGCGGCGGCTGGGGCCAAGTTCGAGCAGCCCAAGCTGCGGTTCTATTCGCAGGTCGGTTCCTCCGGCTGCGGCACCGCGCAAAGCGCGATGGGCCCATTCTATTGCCCCGCCGACAACGGGATCTACCTCGACACCGATTTCTTCCGCGAGATGGACCAGAAGCTGGGTGCGAGCGGCGATTTTGCCCGCAAATACGTGGTTGCCCACGAATATGGCCACCACATCCAGACGATCACCGGCCTGTCGGACCAGATCCGCTCGCTCCAGCAGCAGAACCCGCGCCGCGCCAACCAGTTGCAGGTGCGCATGGAGCTGCAAGCCGATTGCTATGCCGGGGTCTGGGCCGCGCGCAACAAGGATCGGATCGAGCCGGGCGACATGGAGGAAGGCCTGGGCGCCGCGCATTCGATCGGCGACGATACGCTGATGGACAAAGCTGGCCGCCGCCCGGTCGAGGCCGCCTTCACCCACGGGTCGAGCGCGCAGCGCGTCGAGGCCTTGCGGCGCGGCTTGCAGAGCGGCGATGACTCGGTCTGCGACGTCTACATGCAGTGATGCGTCTGACCGACTGCCATAACATCGACGACTTCCGGCAGCTGGCGAAAGCGCGGCTGCCCTGGCCGGTGTTCGACTATATCGACGGCGCCGCCGATGACGAGCTGACCAAGGCCCGCAATACCGAGGCTTATACCCGCGCCGATCTGGTTCCCGACGTGCTGGCCGGGGTCGAGGTGATCGACATGTCCTGCACCATCCTGGGCCGGCCCAGCGCGCTGCCGTTGATCCTCTCCCCCACCGCCTTGCAACGCGTGTTCCATTGGCAGGGCGAACGCGCGGTGGCGCGGGCGGCGGAAAAATTCGGGGTGTGGTGCGGGATTTCGAGCCTGGCGACAGTCAGCATCGAGGAAATCGGCGCGCTGATTTCCTCGCCCAAGATGTTCCAGCTCTATGTCCACAAGGACAAGGGGCTCAACGCATCGATGATCGAGCGCTGCAAGGCGGCGAAGTTCGATGCGATCGCACTGACGGTCGACACCATCGTCGGGGGCAAGCGCGAGCGCTGCTTGCGCTCAGGCTTTTCCTCGCCGCCGAAGTTCACCGCCAGTTCGCTGCTGTCATACGCGGTCAAGCCGCGCTGGGCGCTGGACTATCTGTTTCGCGAGCGCTTCGCCCTGCCCAACCTCGACACGCACGTTCGCGAAGGCACCGCGGAATCGGTTTCGATCCAGAAGTACTTTTCGGAAATGCTCGACCAGTCGATGGACTGGAAAATGGTCGAGCAGATCCGCGCCGACTGGGGCGGCACCTTCTGCCTCAAGGGCGTGATGAGCGTCAGCGATGCCCGCCGCGCGGCCGACATGGGGATCGACGCGATCATGCTGTCCAACCACGGCGGCCGCCAGCTCGACGGCAGCCGCGCGCCATTCGACCAGCTGCCGGAAATTGTCGATGCAGTGGGCGGGCGGATCGAAGTGATCTGCGATGGCGGGGTGCGGCGCGGCACCCATGTGCTCAAGAGCCTCTGCGCCGGAGCCACTGCGGCTTCGGGTGGGCGGCTTTACCTCTATGCCCTCGCCGCGGCCGGGCAGGAAGGTGTCGAGCGTGCGCTGACGATCCTGCGCGAGGAAATCGAGCGGGGGATGAAGCTGATGGGGGTGAAGTCCGTTTCCAAACTCACCCCCGATCGGCTGCGCTGGCGGTGAAGCCGCGCCAGGTGCTTTTGCACTCCCCCTCCTCTTCAGAGGAGGGGGTCGGGGGGTGGTGCTGCAACCAGGCAGGATTCCGCTTCGCATGCGATGCTGCGCATCGCCACCACCCCTAGCCCCTCCTCTGAAGAGGAGGGGGACTGCGTTGCATCAAATTCTACCCAGCCTTGCTCAACTTCTCGATTTCAGAATCAAGCTGCTTGAGCACTTCGCTCTTGATCTCAGCCGACAGGCTCGGATCGCTCGCCACCTTGTCGCGCGCCTGCTTGAGCCCGGCGAGCGCCTGGGCCTTGTCGCCGCCCTTGCTGCAGATCATCACCCGCGCGGTCTGGCGCTTGCCGTCGACAGTGCTTTCGCTGGTGGCTTCGATCGGCTTGCCTTCGGCGCAGCCGGTCATGACCATCGCGCCGCCGTGCAGCTTGGCCATGTCAGCGCCCGCGCCATCGCCGTGCATCACGAATGTGCGCACTTCGCGGCGTTCGGTCTTCTTGGCATCACCGTCCTTGCCATCGCTGTCGAGGTGCTTGACCATGACGATCTGGCGAACCTTGTGCTCACCATCGGCCTTGCCCGCGTGGTCACCGGTCATGGTGAAGGCATGAGCTTCGGCCATGCTGGCTTCGGCCTTGGCCACGTGCTGTTCGGCTTCCTCGTCGCTGAGCGGCTGCTTGGTCTTGAGCACGATGGTCTTGCCGTTACGCTCGATCACCCGGGTGTGCAGCGACTTGTCGTCGATCATGCTGCCTTCAGGATTGTCGATGATCACGATCTTGGAGGTCTTCTTGAGCACCGGCGCCTCAGGCGCGGCCGGCGCTTGAGGAGCGGCAGGCGGCGCGGGGGCATCCTGCGTCGCGTAAGTGATCGAGGCAGTCAGCGGTAGCGCCAAAGCAGCAGCGCCCAGCAGCAAGCGGCCCAGCAGGCGGTTGTGCGAAGTCGGTTCATTCATGGTCAGGCTCCTCAGACGATGGATTATGCTCTTGTCACCGAGCACTCGGCCAGAAACCATTGGACAGGCCATCGGCGCGGCCAGGGCAAGCCGGGGTGAATGGGCAAAGCTCGCGATCAGCCCGGCATAGGTGGCGCGGGTCGCGCGGTCGCTGCCGGCCAGCACGCGGGCATCGCAGGCGGCTTCCTGGTCGCGGCGCATCGCCCGCCAGCCCAGCCAGGCCAGCGGATTGCACCAGTGCAGGGCCAGCAGCGGCTGCATCGCCAGGTTGGCGGCAAGGTCATGCCCGGCGTGGTGTTCCAGCTCGTGTGCAATCGCCAGATCACGCCCGGCGCGGTCGGCGCGGTCCATGAAGCCCAGCGGCAAGGCCACGACTTTGTCGAAAATCCCGAAGGCCACCGGCGCGGCGACCGCGGGGGTTTCCACCAGCCGCACTTTCCCCGCCTCGCCCACCTGGCGGGCATCGGCCAAAAGGGTGCGGCGCATTTCGCGGTACGACCAGACCCGCCAGGCCAGGAACGCCAGGGCTCCCACCAGCCACACCGCCTGAATCACCGGGGCAGGTTCGATCCAGACGGGGGCCGGTGGCGTCGCTGCGATGGGGGCTAATTCCATCACTGCGCCGGAAAAGGGTTGCATTGCGGGTGCCGGATCGCCCGGCAGGACCAGCGGCGGCAGCACCAGCCGCAGCAGCGGCAGCGCCCACAGCGAATAGGTCATGCCAGGTCCGAAGGCCTTCAGCACCGGGCCACGCAGCACCAGCACCAGTGCGATCAGCGCGCCGGTATAAAGCGCGGTATCGAGCAGCCAGCTCATTGCCCCTCTCCCCCTCGGATCTGTTTGACCAGGGCTTCGATCTCGTCGAGGTCGCTTGCGCTCAGCGCTTCGGCTTCGGCCAGATGCGCGAACAGCCCCGCGGCGCTGCCGCCGAACAGCCGGTCAACCAGCCGGCGGCTTTCCCCGCCAAGGTAATCCTGCCGCGCGACCAGCGGCGTGTAGAGGAAGCGCTTGCCCTGCGGCTGGGTGCCAATCACCTGCTTTGCGACCAGCCGCGAGAGCAGCGTCTTGACCGTCGCCAGCCCCCAGCCGCGCGCCGGGGCGACCGCATCGGCGACTTCGCCCGCAGTCAACGGATGGCGCGCCCACAGCGCTTCCATCACCGCGTGTTCGGCTTCGCTGATGCGATCGCCAGGCTCTTCGGCCATCTCCCACCTCTTATCGTCTACGTCTGTAATCGACTACGGATGTAAACCTGAATGCCAGATTTACAGCCAACATGGCTCGACCAACCGCATCGCGGCACCGACGAACGCCCAGCTATCGACCTATCCGATAGCTCACGGCCTGCATTATGGCCCTTGCATCCCCCGGCCGCTGCGCCATGCAGTTTTCATACAAGAAAGCCAGAACAGGGGATGGGTTGTCATGGCGCAGGAACATAGCCTCGCGAAAGGGGCGCTGGGCGTTGCCGAATCGGTAATCATGGGCATCGCGGGCACGGCGCCCGCCTATTCGATCGCTGCCACCACCGCGCTGATCGTCGGCACGGTCGGCGTGCTCTCGGTCGGCTCGATCTTTTATTGCGGGCTGATCATGTTCGGGATGATGCTGGCCTTCATCAACCTCAACAAGATGGCCCCCGATGCCGGGGCCAGCTTTGCCTGGGTCAGCCGGGTGTTCGGGCCGACCTGGGGCTTCTTCACCGGCTGGGGGCTGATCGTCGCTTCGGTGGTGTTCATGGTCACCGCCACGGTTCCCGCCGCCCAGGCCACGCTCAAGATCCTGGCGCCTCAGCATGTCGAAAGCACCGGCTGGGTCACCGCCGTCGCCGCGCTGTGGCTGACGCTGATTTCGGCGGTGGTCGGCCGCGGGATCAAGCACGCGAGCTTTGCCCAGATCGCTTTCACGATCATCGAAACGGCGATCGTCTTCGCGATCATCCTCGCCGGGATTTACTACTTCTGGGGCCAGCCCGCGCATGTCCCCAGCCTCAGCTGGTTCGCGCCGACCTCGTTCACCACCGAAACTTTCGTGGCCGGCGCGCTGGTGGCGATTTTCTTCTACTGGGGCTGGGACGTAACCATGAACCTGGGCGAGGAAACCGTCGAGGGAGAGCCGCAGCCCGCCGGGCGCGGAGCCTTCTGGTCGATGGTCAACCTGATCGTGTTCTTCGTGGTCATGCTGACTGTGGTGCTGATCGTGCTGACCGACCAGGAAATTGCCGATGCCGATACCAACGTGCTGTTCGCGGTGGCCGACAAGCTGTTTCCCAGCCCGTGGGGTTACCTGGCGGTGGTTTCGACCATCCTATCGACCATCGGCACGATCGAAACGCAGATCCTGTGCTTCACCCGCTCGCTGTTCTCGATGAGCCGCGCCGATATCCTGCATCCGCGCTACTCCAAAGTTCATCCTGAATGGCAGACCCCGCTGCTGGCTACAGCAGTGATCTGGGTGCTGGGACTGGCACTGCTGCTGGGCTTTTCCTACCTGCCCGCGGTCGAGACGATCCTCAGCACCTCGCTCACCGCGATCGGCCTGCAGATCTGCTTTTACATGAGCATCGCCGGGGCGGCCTCGGTCTGGCACTATCGCGGCATGATCAAGGGCGGCGCGATGAACGCGCTGACCCATGTGATCTGGCCGGGTCTGGCGACCGCTTTCATGGTGTTCATCGGGTTCTATTCGATGAAAGACCTTGACTGGCTGACCATCGGCGTCGGTGTCGGCGGGATCGCGCTGGGCGTGGTGCCGCTGATGCTGGGCGCGCTGCGCAGGAAGGGCGGCACTGCGGCAGCAGCGTGAGGCATCTGCTGCTCCATGTCTGGGGCAAGACGCCGAAATCGTGAATCGCACTAACCCCTGGCCCGACTGTCCTGAGCTTGTCGAAGGATTGCTCTTTCTTCACGCAGTTGCGCGCGAGGCACGAAGAAAAGGACAGCCCTTCGACAAGCTCAGGGTGGTCGGACATGGGGGCAAAGTGGTTCACATATCCGGCACACCGCTCTAATACCGCAAGATCGGGCAAACGGAGGGGCTGGAATGCAGACTGAAGAATTCGACTATGTGATCGTCGGCGGCGGTTCGGCCGGGTGTGTGCTGGCCAGTCGGCTGACCGAGGATCCGGCGGTTACCGTCTGCCTGCTTGAAGCCGGCGGTTCGGATCAGAGCGCGGTGGTCCAGGCGCCGGTTGGCGCGGTGGCGATGATGCCGACCAAGCTCAACAACTATGCCTATGAAACCGTTCCCCAGCCGGGGCTCAACGGGCGCCGCGGATACCAGCCGCGCGGTAAGGTGCTGGGCGGATCGGGCTCGATCAACGCGATGCTCTATGTCCGCGGCAACCGCTGGGATTATGACGAGTGGGCACGGCTGGGCAACAAGGGCTGGGGCTTTGACCAATGCCTGCCGTACTTCAAAAAGGCCGAGAACAACGAGCAGTTCGACAACGAATGGCACGGCCAGGGCGGCCCGCTCAACGTCACCTACCCCAACCACCAGAGCCCGCTCGCCGAACTGTTCATCGAGGCGGCCGAACAGCGCCAGATCCGCCGCAACCCCGATTACAACGGCGAGGAACAGGAAGGCACGTTCCACTATCAGGCAACCCAGAAAGACGGCGAACGCTGCAGCGCGGCCAAGGGCTATCTGACGCCCAACCTCTCCCGCCCGAACCTCAAGGTGATCATCCACGCACTGTCGAGCCGGATCGTGATCGAGAATGGTGCGGCGAGTGGCATCGAATACGAACAGGGCGGCGTGCTGCGCCAGGCCTTGGCCCGGCGTGAGACGATCATCTCTGGCGGCGCCTTTGGCTCGCCGCAACTGCTGCAGCTCTCAGGGATCGGCGATGCCGAGGAGCTTGGCGCGCTGGGGATCGCCAGCACCTGCCATCTGCCCGGCGTCGGCAAAAACCTGCAGGACCACATCGACTATGTGCAATGCTGGCGGATCAAGGACCGCAGCGACGTCTTCGGAATTTCGCCCAAAGCCGGCCTGGCCTTCCTCAAGGGCATTTTCGAATGGCGCAACAAGCGCACCGGTCCCTTGACCAGCCCCTTCGTCTGCTCTGGCGCCTTTGTGAAGAGCGCACCCGAAGTCCCCGCGCCCGATCTGCAATTGCTGATGGTGCTGGCGATCGTCGATGATCACGCGCGCAAGATGCATCTGGGCACCGGGCTGTCGTGCCACGTCGACCTGCTGCGCCCCTACAGCCGCGGGACGGTGGGCCTCAGCAGCCGCGATCCGCGCGATGCCCCGCTGATCGACCCCAGGTTCCTCTCCGACGAGCGCGATTTGGCTGTGCTGCTCAAGGGCGGGCAATTGCAGCAGAGCCTGATGGAAAGCGCGCCGTTCGATGCGGTTCGCGGCAAGATGCTCTACGCGATCGACGCGGGCGACACCGCGGCGATGATCGAAGACATCCGCAACCGTGCCGACACCCAGTACCACCCGGTCGGCACCTGCAAGATGGGGCCCGACAAGGACCCCATGGCCGTGGTCGATGCGCGGCTGCGCCTGCGCGGGATCGAACGCCTGCGGGTAATCGACGCCTCGGTCATGCCAAACGTGGTCAGCGGCAACACCAATGCGCCGACGATCATGATCGCGGAGAAGGCGGCTGATATGCTCAAGGCTGACGCGAAGGCCTAGCGCAATAGGCCATCCGCGTGTCGGCCGGCGCGCGCAGCACCTGTTCGACATAATAGCGCGCCATCATGCCGACATCGTCACGCTCGGCCAGGGTGTAGAAACCGGCGGCATCGGCCTGCCACTGCGCCGCGCAGGCCTGTGCTGTGGCGCTTGAGTGCGCGCAGTCGACATAGCGGGTGTAGGCTGAGTGCCATTGGTTGAACTGCTTGCGGGTCATCGCCGCGCCGTGGCCGGGGATCAGTACGGTCCACTTGGCCTTGGCAATATCCCTCAGCGCCCTGGCCCAGCCCTCCTCGCAAGCAGTATCGAAGAACGGCACCGGGCCAACCACCAGATCGCCGACCAAGGCCAGCCCCTCGTCCGGCGCGAGCAGCCAGACATCGCCCTCGGTCGCGGCATTGGGGGCAAGCCGCACGTCGAAACGCCGCCCGCCCAGCACCAATGGCGCAGATCGCATGACCGGATCGGCCGGAACCAGCGCCGCGCGGTCGTCGAGCGCCGCCTGCGCCCGCTCGATCCGCGCGCGTTCGGCGGGATCGAGCTTGGGATCGGCCAACATCTTGCGCGCCGGTTCGCGACCGTTGGCCAGGAACCCACCCAGCGCGCCGACAATTGCATTGCTCGTCACCAGCCGCGCGCGCGGATAGGCCGCCAGAATGTCGCGATTGCCGGTACTGTGGTCGAGGTGCCAATGCGAATTGACCACTGCCACCACCGGCTTGCCGACCTTGCGGGCATAGGCCAGGATCGCCTGGGCATGCTCAGGGTGGCGCCCGGTATCGACAATCACCAAGCCCTGCGGCGTATCGAGGATCACCGTGTTGCCATCGGGTCCGCGATCCAGGTCGATCTGGCCCGGCTGCAGCACATAGGGCGCAGGGCGCGCGGCGCTGGCGGCAGCGGCTGCGAGTGCCAGGGCGGCGGCGATCAGGGCGATGGGCTTCATGGATCGAGAGCTTGCAGCCGAACCGGCCCCGCTCCGAGCGCCACTCGACCAAACGCGCCGAGTGATCGACCACCCGCTTTCTGGAGAGTTGGGGCGGCCGTTACCCGGCCGCCCCCTAACCTGATCACAAAATGAAATCGGTCGTGTCGATCGTTCCCGTGTAAGTCACGTTGAGATTGAAATCGGCCACACCGTCGCCGTTCAGGTCGCCCATGATCGTTGCCTCGGTGGCCGAGGTATAGACCACCCGCAATTCCCCGGCCCGGCCGGTGAAGCCGCCGGTGCCAATGAAGTTGAAGGCATCGTTGCGTCCCGCCGAGCGGGTATTGGCATCGATCGCGCTGAAATCGAACAGGTCGATCCCGCCCGCACCATTGCCGCCTGCTTCGAAATCGAGCACCCGATCCCATCCCGCCACATTGCCGAAATCGCTGGTGGCACCGAACACGAACCGGTCAGATCCCAGCCCACCGAGCAGCTCGTCCGCGCCGCCCCCGCCGGTGATCGTATCGTTGCCATCGCCGCCGTCGAGCCGATTGACTCCATTGCTGCCGATGAGCGTGTCAGCAAGAGCACTCCCGATGACGTTTTCGATATTCGAAAGGCGGTCGCCATCGGCATCGCCAAGTCGCCCGCGGCCGTTCTGGAGGTTGATCGAAATCCCGGCACTCGAGCCCGAATAGTCAGCGGTATCGATCCCGGCACCGCCGTTGATGATGTCGGCTCCCAGCCCGCCTCCAATCGAGTCATTCCCGTCGCCGCCGGTGATGGTATCATCGCCGGCATCGCCAAAGAGGTTGTCGTCCTGCGTGCCGCCTGCAATCGTGTCGTTGCCATCGCCGCCGAAGATCTGGTTGCGCAGCGCGGTCGAACCGAGCAGCGTATCGGCTGCGGCAGTGCCGAGCAGCCCCAGCCATTCGAAGTTGGAGACCGTATCGGTCCCGCCGCGCCCGTCGTTGACCGTGCCGGTGCCGGTGAAGCCGCTCATGTCGATGCTGACCGGACCCGCGAGGTCGTCATAGCGGTACGAGATGAAGTCGAACCCGTCGCCACCGTCCATCGTGTCGTTGCCAGCATCGCCGCGCAGGTTGTCGTCGCCCGCGCTGCCCCTGAGATTGTCGTCACCGTCTCCGCCGCGGATCACGTCATCACCATCGCCTCCGTCGATGTCGTCGGCCCCGTCGCCTGGCTGCGGTCCCGGAGCGGTGGTGTAACCGCCGATCAGCGTATCGTTGCCAGCGCCGCCCCGGATCAAGTCGAAGCCGCCGTTGCCACGGACGATGTCGTTGCCATCTTCTCCGATCAGCTCGTCGTAGCTCTCCCCACCAAAGACATTATCCGCTCCGTCGCCGCTTCGGATCAGATTCTCAAGCGTGGTCGAGCCGCGCAGCACGTCGTTGAAGGCCGAGCCGTCGATGATGAGCCGTTCGAAATTTGAAACGGTGTCGGTTCCTCCGCGACCGTCATTGACCAGGCCGTTGCCGTTAACGGTGCGCATGTCGATCACGGCTGGCCCGGCGAAGTCGATGAAACCGTAGGCCAGGGCGTCGTAGCCGTCTCCACCGTCCATCGTGTCGTTACCGGCATCGCCCTGCAAGTAATCGTTGTCGGCGCCGCCCAGAAGCGTGTCGTCGCCATCGCCTCCAAACAAGCTGTCGGTCCCGTTACCGCCGTCGAGCAAGTCAGCACCGTCACCCGGCTGCGGCCCCGAGATACTATTGCCGCCGACCAGCATATCATTGCCGTCGCCGCCATAGATTTCGTCGGACCCGCCAAGCCCCCAAAGGCTGTCATCGCCGCTGGTGCCGACGCCATTGTCGCCGTAGATCACGTCATTCAAATTTCCGCCGATGATTAGGTCCCAGCCGCCAGCGCCGCTGAGCTGGTTCGTGAGCGTCAGCGACCCACGCAGCAGGTCGTTGCTTGCGGTGCCAAGCAGTCCAAGCCATTCGAAGTTCGAAACAGTATCGGTCCCGCCACGCCCGTCGTTGAGGACGCCGGTGCCTGTGAAGGAGCTAAAGTCGATCGAGACCGGACCCGCCAGGTCATCGTAGCGGTACGAGATGAAGTCGAACCCGTCGCCGCCATCCATGGTATCGTTGCCCAGATCGCCGCGCAGGTTGTCATCGCCCAGGCCGCCGGTGAGCACGTCGTCGCCATCGCCGCCGCGAAGGATGTCGTTACCCGCGCCGCCGTCGATCGTATCGGCGAGATCCCCGGGCTGGGGTGCGCCGGTGTTGCCGACCCCGCCCGAGAGGAAGTCATCACCTGCGCCGCCGCGGATATCGTCCGCGCCGCCGCCGCCATAGATCGTGTCGTTGCCGTCGGTAGCGCTATCGCTGCCATCGTCGCCATAGAGCGTATCGTTCTGACTGCCGCCGGTGATGAAGTCTTCACCGTCACCGCCCAGGATCTGATTGCGCAGCGCCAGCGATCCACGCAGCACATCGTCCGAGGCAGTGCCCAGCAGCCCGAGGAACTCGAAATTCGAGACCGTGTCAGTGCCGCCGCGCCCATCGTTGACTGTGCCGGTGCCGGTGAAGGTTCGCATGTCGACGCTTACGGGTCCGGCCAGGTCATCATAGCGGTACGAGATGAAGTCGAACCCGTCGCCGCCATCCATCGTGTCGCTACCGGCATCGCCGCGCAGAGTGTCGTCGCCCAGGCCGCCGATCAGCACATCGTCGCCATCGCCGCCGCGGATCAGGTCGTCGCCGTCGCCGCCGTCGATTGTGTCGGCTCCGTCGCCCGGCTGCGGAGCCGGGCTCGAAGTGAACCCGCCAAAGAGAGTATCGTTGCCCGCCCCGCCATTGATCGTATCCGCCCCGCCCTGGCCCCTGATGAAATCATCGCCATCATCGCCGGAAATCGTATCATCGCCGTCGCCGCCAGCGACCGTATCGTTGCCCGCATCACCGGTAATAGTGTCCGGATCCGGCGTACCGACCAGAAAATCGTCGTTCGGGGTACCAGTAATTATCGCCATAAGTCGCTACCTTGTGCTGGAAGTTGTCGGTGCGACCCGGGAAGTTCCGCAATTTCGGCGGTTATGGCGCGCAGACTAGATCAGCGGGAGCGAATGGCAAGAGGTTGCGGGCCCTGAATCGTCCTCAAACGGGATAAGTGGTCAATCGAGGTCAATGACACCGCCGCGATGATCGGAGACATCCGGAGCCGCGCCGACACCCCAGTACCACCCGGTCGGCACCTGCAAGATGGGGTCCGACATGACCCTTTGGCCGTGATCGATGCCCGCCTGAAAGTCGCGGGGCGGCAATTTGGGTTACTGTCCCCGGAATTTGCTGTCCCCGGAATTTGTCCCCGGAATTTCCTGCTGCCCTTCCCGGAATTCCTCTGAATTTACCGCTTTGTTGAAGGATTCACCAAAGTTCGCTATGGCCTTCAAATGCACCGCCAGACCGCAATCGACCTGATCCGCGCCCATGAAGGCGAACTGCGTTCGTTGGGCGTTGCGGGCTGCGATCTGTTTGGTTCGGTTGCCCGGGGCGAGGCACGCCGGGGCTCGGATGTCGATGTGGCCGTACGGCTCGATGCTGCGAGGCGGGTTACGCTGTTCGATCTGGCCGAAGTTGGCTACCGGCTTGAGCGGATGCTAGGCGCGAAAGTCGATCTGGTCAGTGAAGGCGGGCTGAAGCCCAGGTTCAAGGCCCGGATCGACGCGGACCGGTTGCATGTCTTCTGAAAACCCTCGCATTGCCGATTGGCTGCGCGACATCATCGAAAACGCGGCTGCCGCCGAAGACTACGTGCGGGGCATTGACTTCGCGCAGTTCCGCCAGGACCGGATGCGGATCGATGCGGTCGAACGCTGCCTGATGCGCCTGACCGAAGCGGCAACCCGAATTGGCGAAGACCGCATGGCTCAGATCGTACCCGAAACGCCAATGCACCAGCTTCGCGGCCTCGGAAACATGTTGCGCCATGCTTACGATGCGATCGATCCGGCGGTGGTATGGGCCACGGTGGCGGACGACTTGCCGGCGTTCAGATCGGCTTGCGAGCGGGCTTTGGCGGGGGTGGGCAATTAGGATTGTGTCACCGGTATTTCGTGTCACCGGTATTTCCAAGTTGGTTGTCGAGGTGAGCCTGCCGATTCAACCAATCTCGTCACCCTGAACTCGTTTCAGGGTCCATCGTGCCGCAAGTCCGACCGCCTGTTGGAAAAGCAACCTGCGCAGCCTTGCTTACCAACAAAGCTGCGGGATGAGCCGAGAAATGGACCCTGAAACGAGTTCAGGGCGACGGAGCCGGGAGGAATTTGGGGGTAATTGCACCTGTCACCGTAACTCCACCGTAACTCGGGGGTAATTGCACCTGTCACCGTAACTCTACTACTTTCCTTGAAAGTTACTACCTTCCTTGAAAGTCCCGCCGTTCTTGCTCGGTCATCCTATCAACAGGTGGTGGCGCATTCCCATATCTGCCGTATGGAGGTGAGGCAATTACATCAGCGAATATTGGGCCAGAAATGATATCATGCTGGCTATTAAGAACGTAAACCCGCTGCTTTTTTCTATCCCTATCAACCCAACACTCAACTACGGAGC
This sequence comes from Novosphingobium sp., assembly GCA_031422595.1. Lineage (GTDB taxonomy): Bacteria > Pseudomonadota > Alphaproteobacteria > Sphingomonadales > Sphingomonadaceae > Novosphingobium. The sequence goes on from JANPMA010000089.1 coordinate 16,898, forward strand.
TTTTCTCCCCAATCCAGAGGACATAAACCTTATCGCAACCCTCGATCTTACTTTTGACAAAAGGCACATGAGTGGGGTTAAGATATCCGTACCAGCGATACTGTTGTGGGTACATAAAATAAAAGAACCACACCATTCCATAAAATACAATATATATCAAAAACTCCCCTCGAAAATTTCCAGCACTACCAACCAAAACTCTCTGTAATAAAAGTGCAAATAATACAACTGATCCGACTGCTTTCAGAAATTCCATGTATCCAAATTTCGACAAAGAAATCGAACTTGAATCAAAAATTCCAATAAAACCCATCAATATGTAAATGAATGTCACCAAAAAAATAGAATGTATTAAAGCAAAAACATAACCACAAACAAAATCTTGGATATTCACTGGTATTAATTTTAATCTTGACACTAAAAATGCAATGTCATTAAAAAACAAATTTGATATGGAGGAATATGTGTATATTAAAAATATCGGTCCAATAAGAAACAATGTATAGAATCCAAATTCAATAGCTGAAACCAATATATCATTCATGCCTGCAATCTGAAAATAATTCAGATTCCAGTCCTCAAATATCATCATATTGAATAGACAAGAGCAGAAGACGCCGAAAATAACCGAGACACCAAATATCTCTCCGCAAGCTCTGGCGAAATTTTCGAGTTTCTCCAATCTCATTTACTCCTAAATCAATAAACCCGCTTCTTCGGCTTGATATACTCAACATCATCCGTGAGCGTATATTCATGCACCGGACGATAATCAATCCGCACCGATCCGCCCTTGCCGCCCCAGCCATCGAACCAGGCGGCGGTGTGTTTCATCCAGCCTTTGTCGTCCCGCTCAGGGAAGTCCTCGTGGGCGTGGGCCCCGCGCGATTCCTTGCGGTTGTGGGCGCCGTGGATGGTGACGCTCGCCTGGGCGATCAGATTGTCGAGCTCCATCGTCTCGATCAGATCGCTATTCCAGATCAGCGAGCGGTCGGTGACGTGGATGTCCTGCATCCGCTCATAGGTCTTGGCCAGCGCCGCCTTGCCTTCGGTCATCAGCGCCTCGTCGCGGAACACCGCGCAGCCCTTGGTCATGGTGCGCTGCATTTCGCTGCGCACTTCGGCGGTGGGTGAGCCGCCGCTGGCATTGCGGAAGTGGTCGAGCCGGGTCAGCGCGAGCTCGGCGCTGTCCTTGGGCAAGGCGGCATGCGCTGTGCCCGGCTTGATCAATTCCTTGAGCCGGTGCCCCGTAGCGCGGCCGAACACCACCAGATCGATCAGCGAGTTCGAACCGAGCCGGTTGGCCCCGTGGACCGAAACGCAGGCTGCCTCGCCAACTGCGAACAGACCGGGGACCACGTGATCGGGATTGCCGTCCTTGAGCGTCATCACTTCGCCATGATAATTGCAGGGAATTCCGCCCATCGTGTAGTGCACCGTCGGCGTGATCGGCAGCGGCTGGCGGGCCAGATCGACCCCGGCAAAGACCTTGCCGCTTTCGGTGATCCCGGGTAGCCGCTCGGCCAGCACCTTGGGATCGATGTGATCGAGGTGGAGGTAGATGTGGTCCTTGTTCGGGCCAACCCCGCGACCTTCGCGGATTTCCAGCGCCATCGAACGCGCGACGACATCGCGGCTGGCCAGATCCTTGGCCGAGGGGGCATAGCGTTCCATGAACCGCTCGCCTTCGGAATTGGTCAGGTAGCCGCCCTCGCCGCGCGCGCCTTCGGTGATCAGCACGCCCGCGCCATAGATCCCGGTCGGGTGGAACTGAACGAATTCCATGTCCTGCAGCGGCAGCCCGGCGCGCAGCACCATCCCGCCGCCATCGCCGGTGCAGGTATGCGCCGAGGTCGAGGTGAAATAGGCGCGGCCATAGCCGCCGGTTGCCATGACCACCGCCTTGGCGCGGAACCGGTGGATCGAGCCATCTTCCAGGCACATCGCGATCACCCCGCGGCATACCGGGACACCATTGGGGCCATTTTCCATGATTAGATCGATCGCGAAGTATTCGATGAAGAAGTCCGCATCGTACTTCAGGCTCTGCTGGTAGAGCGTGTGGAGCATCGCGTGGCCGGTGCGGTCGGCCGCCGCGCAGGTCCGCTGGGCGGGCGGACCTTCGCCCATATTCTGCATCATGCCGCCGAACGGGCGCTGGTAGATCGTGCCTTCGGCCGTGCGCGAAAACGGCACCCCGGCGTGTTCGAGCTCGTAAACCGCCTGCGGGGCTTCGCGCACCAGATATTCGATCGCATCCTGATCGCCCAGCCAGTCCCCGCCTTTGACGGTATCGTACATGTGCCAGGTCCAGTGATCCGGCCCCATATTTCCAAGGCTCGCCGCGATCCCGCCTTGCGCGGCCACAGTGTGACTGCGGGTCGGGAAGACCTTGGTGATGCAGGCGGTCTTCAGGCCAGCCTCGGCGCTGCCCATCGTGGCGCGCAGGCCCGAGCCGCCGGCGCCGACGACGACGGTGTCATAGGTGTGGTCGATGATCTTGTAGGCAGGGGCGTTCATGCTCAGGCTCCGAGCGCAATGCGGGCAACGCTGAGCAGGCCAAAGGCCGCCCCGGCGAAAGCGAGAAGGTTGAGCAGCGCCATCGCTGCAAACTTGTTGCCCTCTTCGTGGACATAGTCCTCAACCAGCACCTGCAGCCCCAGCCGGGCGTGCCAGAAGGTGGAGATCACAAACAGGCCGACCAGGGTCGCGGACAGCGGTTTGTGCAGCCAAAGATGCATATTGAAGAACGAGCGATAGCCCATCGAGACGAGCGAAATCAGCAGCCACATCCCCAAAACGAGATTGCCGATCGCGGTATAGCGCTGGACCAGCCAGTGGCTCGCACCGTGCCTGGCCGAGCCTAGCCCGCGGACACGGCCGATATTGGTTCCGTTACCCATCGTCAGAATTCCACCTTCAGCAGGATCGCGGCCCAGACCGCCACGGTCGCTACAATCGCGAACAGCGGGGTCAGGATCGACCAGAAATTGTTGCTCTTGAGCTCGAACCCGGCGCCCATATCGAGCACGAAGTGGCGCAAGCCCGAGGCCATGTGGTTGAAGAAGGCCCAGGTCAGCCCGACCAGCACCACCTTGCCATACCAGGCCCCGGCGTGACCGCTGAACATTTCATAAGCGGCAGGGCCGGCCGCCACGGCATAGAGCCACCACAGCAGCACCCCCAGCCCGACGAAAGCCAGGCCATCGCCGGTCACCCGGTGCAGGATCGAAACCAACATCGCCGGACTCCAGCGCCAGATCGTGATGTGCGGCGAAGTGGGACGGTTCTTTGGCTTGGTTTCAGCTTGGGCCATCTGCCGGTAAATCCCTGTGCGGTTGGCGGGGCGCGGCCCCATTCGTGCAGATCCCATTAGTCAAAATGGACGGGTGTGCAAGCAGGTGTGGGGCCAATCTTGCGCAGGGGCTTCGACAGGCTCAGCCTGAGCGGGCGAAGAGAGCAATTCAAAATCCCAGAGTCCGCTCAGGCTGAGCTTGTCGAAGCCCGCCGGCTAGGCCAGACTATTCCCCATGACCAAGCTCACCATCCTCGTCACCGGATCCTCGCGCGGGATCGGCGCGGCGATTGCTTCGGCCTTGCGCGCGCGCGGGGCGCGGGTGATCGGGCATGCCAGCAAGGCCCACGATGCCGATACGATCGGCGCCGATCTGGCCGATCCCACTGCCCCGGCGCGGATCTGGCAGGAGGCGCTGGAACGCTCGATGCATGGCCGGATCGACGTGCTGGTCAACAATGCCGGGCTGTTCGCGGCCAACCCGATCACGCTCAGCGACATCCAGTGGCTCGACAACTGGGAAGACACGCTGCGGATCAACCTGACCGCTGCGGCCGAATTGTCGCGCTATGCGGTGCAGCACTGGCTGGCAGACACGCGCGGCGGACGGGTAGTCCATGTCGCCAGCCGCGCGGGCTACCGCGGGGATTCGCCCGATCACTGGCACTATGCCGCCGCGAAAGGCGGTATGATCGCAATGCATAAGACGATCGCCCGGCAATATGCCAACAAAGGCGTGATGAGCTATGCGGTCTGCCCCGGCTTTACCGACACCGCGATGGCGGGCGATTACCTTGCCAGTCGCGGCGGGCCAGGTCTGCTGGCCGATATTCCGCTGGGCCGGGTGGCGACGCCGCAAGAAATTGCCCGGATCGTCGAATTCTGTGCGCTCGACGCGCCAGAAAGCATGACAGGAACGGTAATCGACGCCAATGGGGCGAGCTATGTCCGCTAAACCCTTGATCGCCCTTGCCGCCCTCGCCCTGCTGGGGGCGAAGACCTCTGCACCTGCCGAACGCCCCGGTGCCAGCAAGGACATTGTCGCCGCTTGCGGTACCCGCGACGGCTGGTCCGAACCTGCCCCGCCGGCCCGGATCCACGGGCGCAGCTGGTATGTCGGCACTTGCGGGATCACCGTGGTGCTGGTCGAGACATCGGCCGGGCTGGTGCTGATCGATACCGGTCCCGAAGATGCCGCACCGCACGTGCTGGACAATATCAAGGCGCTGGGCTTCGATCCGCGGCAAATCAAATGGCTGCTGATGACGCACGAACATTTCGACCACGTTGGCGGCATGGCGGTGATCCAGCAGGCGACCGGCGCGCGACTGGTGGTCAGCCCCGGCGCTGCAAGTGCGATGCGCACCGGCAAGGCCATTCCCGAGGATCCACAGGCCGCATTGCTGGTCAAATACCCGATGAAACCCGCCCGGGTTGACCGCGTGCTGCGCGCCGGCGGATCGCTGGTGATTGGCGGCACCCGCTTCACCATGCACGCCAATCCCACCCATTCGCCCGGATCGGCCAGCTGGACCTGGCAAAGCTGCGAGCAGGACAGGTGCCTGACCATTGCCTATGCCGACAGCGTCAACACCATCTCGTCTGACGAGTACCGCTTCACCGAACATCCCCAGCGGGTCGAAGCGGCCCGGGCGGGATTGCGGACGATCGAGGCCCTGCCTTGCGATTTGCTGCTGACCCCCCATCCCGGCAGCAGCGAATTGCTTGAGCGCCTTTCGGGCAAGGCCGCGCTGACCAATCCGCGCGCTTGCATCAGCTATGCGGCGGGCGGCAGCGACCGGCTGGCGAAGCGGCTGGCAAAGGAAGCGGCCTCCAAGTGAGTGAATCCTGGAAGCTGATCGCTTATGCCCCGCGCGAAGTGGTAGAAAGTGCCTTGCTGGCCCACGAGGACGTGCCCGACTGGAACCCGGAGATCGTCATATCGGGCAGCGAAGTGGCCGAGGACCGGCCCGACGAGTGGCAGCTTGAAGCCTGGCTCGCACGCAGGCCCTCCAAGGCTGACAAGGCCGCGCTGCAGGGCCTGTTCGTTGGCTGCACGCCGATGCTAAGCGAATTCAAGCTGCCTGAGGTCGACTGGCTGACCCACAGCCAGCAGGGGCTGAAGCCGATCGTGGCCGGTCGGTTCCGGGTCCACACTCCCGACCATCCTCCGCTGCGCCGCCCGGGGCTGCGCAATTTCGTGATTCCCGCCAGCCAGGCCTTTGGCACCGGCCAGCATGCCACCACTGCCGGGTGCCTTGAAATGCTCAGCGCCATGAAGCGCCGCGGGCTGGTGGTGCGCAATTGCGCCGACATCGGCACCGGCACCGGGCTGCTGGCTTTCGCTGCGCTGCATCTGTGGCCGGGGGCCAATCTGACCGCCAGCGACATCGACGCGGTCTGCATCGACGTGATTGACCAGAACGCCGGGCCCAACGGAATCGCGCTGGGTGCCAATCCGGGCGAGCTGACCATGCTGGTCGCCGACGGGATGGACCATCCGCTGCTCGAGGCGCGCGGACCCTATGACATGGTCCTGGCCAATATCCTGGCCGGACCGCTGATCGATCTGGCCCCGCACTTTTCGCGCAGCCTGCTACCGGGGGGAAGCCTGCTGCTGGCAGGACTGCTCGAAAGCCAGGAAGCGCAAGTGCGCCGCGCCTGCCGCCGCGCCGGACTGAGGATCGCGGGCCGGATCGTCAATGATGGCTGGTCAGTCCTGTGGCTCAGAAAGCGCAGCTGGGCCGGGGTCCGCCCGGTGCGGGTCTCGCAGCAGGCCAAGTGGTTGTCGAAATGGTAGCGCGGTGAACCCCCGGCATTTCCTGCTGTTCGTGCTGGTCTGCCTGGTCTGGTCCAGCAACAATGTGCTCAGCAAGGTGTTGGTCAGTCACTGGCACGTTCCGCCGCTGTTCTACACCGCATGGCGCTTTGCGATCGTCCTGCTCTGCACCCTGCCCTGGCTGCGCCCGGTGCCCAAGCCGCTATGGCGGATTGCTTTGCTGGGCCTGCTGATGGGCGGCGGCAATTTCGCGCTGATGTTTATCGCGCTCAACTGGGTTTCGGCTTCCGAGGCGGCGATTGTCGTCCAGACCAGCGTACCGATGACCACCCTGCTGTCGATCGCGATGCTGGGTGAACGGATCCGCTGGCGCCGGACCCTGGGCATTGCCTTGGCCTTCGCCGGGGTGCTGATCGTCATGTATCAGCCGGGCTTCCGGATCAGCGCCGGGATGCTGTTGTTGCTCGCCTCAGCGTTCTGCGGATCGCTGGGAGCGATCATGATGAAGCAGATGGGAGATATCGCGCCGCTGCAATTCCAGGCCTGGGTCGCCTTGATGGGGGTGGTGGTGATCGCCCCGTTCTCGCTGGCGTTCGAACCGCACGCGCTGGAGAGCACCATGGCGGTGGGCTGGCCTGCGCTGGCGGCAGTGCTCTATTCGGCGCTGGTCACTTCGATCTTCGCGCACACCGCCTACTATTTCCTGATTGGGAAGTACGAAGCGAACCTGGTCGCCGCGCTCACGCTGATGACCCCTTTGATGACGATCGCGCTGGGTTCGGCCCTGATCGACGATCCGATCGACGCCAAGATGATCGTCGGCACGGTGATTGCACTCACCGGCGTGCTGATCATCGCGCTGCGGACCGGGCGCGGTTCGGCGGTTCCGCAGGCCGAGGAGCATTCCTAGGGGAACCTTAACCCCATGGCGTTATCAGGCGGCGCATGGGTATCCACTCGCAGCCGCGCCAGCCGCAGGGGCATCGCCGGTTCAACCGGCTGCGCCTGGGTGTCCCCGCCGCGCTGATGCTGACCCACGAAACGCGCCCCTGCCTGATCGACGACATTTCCTCGACCGGCGCACACCTGCGGATCGAGCGCCCGCTGGCAAAGGGCCTAACGCTGATGCTCAGCTTCCACGAACTCAAGCTGTTCAGCACCGTGATGTGGCTGCGCGGGGGCGAATGCGGATTACGCTTCGACCAGCCGCTCGAGCTGGAAGACATGCAGGGCATGCTCTGGATCAAGGAAAACCGCGCGATGTATGAGCGGATCTGCGAGACCGGCGCGGCGATGGATTGGGCGGACGGGATCGGGGATTAGCCCGCCGCCAGCACAATCTCCGCCCAGGCGGCCTCGTCGATAACCTCGATGCCGAGTTCCGCCGCTTTCTTGAGCTTCGATCCTGCACCGGGGCCCGCCACTACCAGGTCGGTCTTGGCCGAAACCGAGCCAGCCGCGCGTGCGCCGAGGCGTTCGGCCTGGGCCTTGGCCTCATCGCGGCTCATCGTCTCGAGCGCGCCGGTAAAGACCACGGTCTTCCCGGCCACCGCGCTGTCTTTGGTTTCGACGATGAAGGGCGGCGGGGTGACTTCGCTGAGCAGGTCGTCCCACACTGCCAGGTTGTGCGGTTCGTGGAAGAAATCGCCGAGGGCTTCGACCACCGCGGGGCCGATGCCGTCGATGGAGGTGAGTTCGGCGAGGGCGTCCAAGACAAGCCCCTCCCCTTCAGGGGAGGGGTTGGGGTGGGGCTTGTCGGTTGCTTCTATCGTTGCGTTGGAAGGACAGACCCCACCCCCAACCCCTCCCCTGAAGGGGAGGGGCTTTATGCCGGCAGCCTCAGCCACTTCCCGCAGCTTCTCCAAAGTCACAAACCGCTTCAGCAAATCCCGCGCTGTCACCGCCCCGACATGCCGGATCCCGAGGCCAAACAGCAGCCGCGCGGCATCGGGACTGCGCTTGGCCTCGATCGCGGCGAGCAGGTTGTCGACCGACTTGTCCTTCCACCCTTCGCGCCCGACAATATGCTCGCGCCGCGCTTTCAGGCGGAAGATATCCGCCGGGCTTTCCAGCCAGCCAGCTGCGAAGAACTCATCAATGGTCTTCTCCCCCAGCCCCTCGATGTCGAGCGCGGCGCGGGAGACGAAATGCTTGAGCCGCTCGGTCCGCTGGGCCGGGCAGATCAGCCCGCCGGTGCAGCGGACATCGACCTCGCCCTCCTCAGCCACGGCTTCGCTCTGGCATTCAGGGCAATGGTCGGGGAACGCATAGGCCTCGCGCGGCACATCGCGGGTCAGGTTTTCGACCACTTGCGGGATCACATCACCGGCCCGCTGGATCACCACCCGGTCGCCGGGGCGCACCCCCAGCCGCGCGATTTCGTCGCGGTTGTGCAGCGTGACGTTTGAGACCACTACCCCGCCGACCGTCACCGGGGTCAGCCGCCCGACCGGGGTCAGCTTGCCGGTCCGGCCGACCTGGATGTCGATCGCTTCCAGCACGGTCTCGGCGCGTTCGGCCGGGAACTTGTGCGCGATCGCCCAGCGCGGGGCCTTGGCGACGAAGCCCAGCCGCCCCTGCCAGTCGAGCCGGTCGACCTTGTACACCACCCCGTCGATATCATAGGGCAGCTCAGCGCGGGCCTGCTCGATGCTGCGGTAGTGCGCCAGCAACGCCTCGACGCTGGCGCACCTGGTCAGCAGCGGCGAAACCGGCAAGCCCCATTCCGCAATCCGCTGCATCATCTCGAGCTGGCTGTCGGCCGGAATGTCACTCGCCGCGCCCCAGCCCCAGGCGAGGAAGCGCAGCGGCCGCGCGGCGGTGACGCTGGGGTCCTTTTGGCGCAGCGACCCGGCAGCAGCGTTGCGCGGATTGGCGAAGATCTTGCCCTCGGAGGCCTCCTGCGCCGCATTGAGCGCGGCGAAATCCTGCTTCGCCATGTAAACTTCGCCGCGTATCTCAAACAAATCAGGCACTTTTCCGGAAAGCTGCGCGGGAATGTCGGCGATCGTGCGGACATTCGCGGTCACATCCTCGCCCACCTCACCGTCACCGCGCGTGGCGGCGCGGACCAGCTGGCCGCGCTCGTAACGCAGCGAGCACGACAGGCCGTCGATCTTGTCCTCGGCGGTCATCGCCACTTCGGCGTCATCGGACAAGGCCAGGAACCGCCGCACCCGCGCGACGAAATCGGCGACGTCCTCGTCAGAAAAGGCATTGTCGAGGCTGAACAGCCGCTGTTCGTGCCGGACCTTGGCCAGCGGCGAAGCGGCAACCTCGTGCCCGACCTTGCGACTGGGGCTGTCGTCGCGAACCAGGTGCGGGAAGGCAGCTTCCAACTCATTATTGCGTCGCACCAGCGCATCATACTCGGCGTCCGAAATCTCGGGCGAGTCGTCGGCGTGGTAGAGCCGGTTGTGATGCGCAATTTGCTTCGCGAGCCGCATCAGCTCGTTGGCGGCATCGGCTTCGGTGAGGTGCTCCAATTCCATCAACTAGCGCTCAAAAAGTCTTCTATTTCAATCGACCAATAGGCCTCTTCTGGACGAATGACTCCATCAGCCTCGATCAACTCTCTTGCGTGCCTCTTGAACACCATTGCTAGTCTAGGGTCTTCCGCAAATCGCTGCATCGCAAGCCAAAATGTCTCGCCATCCGGGGAGAGCTTCTCGGCATAGGATATGATCTCTGAAAAGTCAGGATCCCCGGCGATTTCCAAACGCAACCAGAAACTCGTGAGCGCAGACTCTAAGCATGTCTTTTCGGCAGGATGAAATTCCCGGTCGCAGCGAGCGATAAACACCAGCCCATTCAAAAGCGCTACTAAGTCCGCACGCCGTGCCACCGATAGACCCCACGACAAGCCAGATTTGGTAATCTTGTCGGGCGAGAACTGAGCAAAGTACGCCTGAACTGGACTGAGGGATTCCCCAGTCTGCGGATCGAAGATGTCAACAATCCTGTCCAACCGAAACGTCCGAACCGATTGGCGATGATGACAGAAAGCCTTCAGGTAAGTCGTCTCCGCTTGGATCGATAGTTGCTTGCAGGTCACGACACGTTGTGACCGCTCCCCCTTTGCGTTCTCATATTCCAACACGAGAGAGAGACCCGAAAGAGACTCAAGTTCCGAATCGACGAGAGCATCATGTGGATGGCCGACGTCGTCTTCAAATTCCGGAACTTGTAGCAACAGCCGACCGTACTGTTCGCTCAGGCGCGGTCGAACGGCACTATGGAACAAGTCTCTCAGTTTCATGGTAATTTCTCCAGCACGGTCACCACCATATTCCGCCGCAGCCGGAAGCCTAGCGATTCATACAGAGCGATCGCCTTGGCATTGCCTGCATAGGAGTGGAGGAACGGGGTCAGCCCGCGTGCTGAGAAGCCTGCCATGACTTGCCGGATCAGCTGCGCGGCCAGGCCCTGCCCGCGAAATTCGGGCCAGGTGCAAACGCCCGACACTTCGGCGTATTTGTCTCCCGGCAGCATCCGCGCACCCGCCATCGCGGCCAATCGGCCATCGCGGCGCACGCCATAGAACTGGCCGTAGCGCCGGGTCTGCGCCCGCCACGGTCCCGGCTCGGTGGCCAGCGCGAGCTCGGCCATC